>JBAYMI010000186.1:0-5072 GCA_041663625.1 Methanoregula sp. | reverse complement strand
CACGTAATAGGCAATTGCCACCAGGATTGCCTGGTGAATAATATACACGGGATACGATGCCGCACCCATATAGGCTGAGAAGTCGCTGGTACGGTCAAACAGGTGCCTGCCCGCTCCCATGAGGGCAAGAACGCCCGTCCATCCGGTTAAAACATAGAGGGCGGAAGACCCCCAGAATACTTCGTCATGCCCCAGAAGTATTCCGTAAGTCCACATCACCCCGATTGTCAGGATGATCCATGCAGCCAGGAGAACTGCCCAGTACTTTTCCACCTTCACCTGGACCGGATCCATTGCAAACAGGTAGTACCCGATGAGGAACATGCCGAAATACGACAGAAGGGAATATCCCGTCACATTGGGGCCGGCAACGTTCAGGAGCCAGACCGGAATAAACAGAAGAACGAGAACCGGAAGGCTTACGCTGCCGGGATTGAGGCGAAGGCGTGCCTGTCGCCGTCCCGGCAGGATCACCCCAAGTGCCACCACGGATATGATAAACAGGAAGAGGATAAACCAGAGGTGGTCAACGCTGAAATCTCCCGTGATTCCGTTCGTATCCGGAATGTCCTGAACCGAACTGAAGAAATGCACAAACGCACCGGCAAAGCTCCCGGTGTAGCCCGTGTGGAATTTCAGGGCATAGTATGCAATGACAGGACAGATGAGGACCAGTCCTGCAAGGAAGGGAACAAGGAGTTTTGTCACACGTTCTTTCAGGTACACGAGAGGTGTGCGTTCCTGTAACGCAAATTTCGTACTTACTCCTGCAATACAGAAGAGCAGCGGCATGATCCAGGGCTCAACAGAAACCGTGAGCAGATGTGCGGCCGTGGACGGGGAGGCAGAGGAGACATAATAGCCGTACCATCCCTGGGAAAAGACAAACGCGGCGTGGAATGGGAAGAGCATCAGGATACTCATCCACCGCAGATTGTCTATAAAGTGCAACCGGACCATGGACTATTCTGTTATGGATTTCTTTGAAAGAATACTGTTGCGATTCTGGTCCTCTCAATAACCGTCAGCAATCGGTTCTGCAGAATTATTTTTCCAAACGGGCAAGAGCGAAATTTGTTAACGTAAACTCTCACACGCCTGGCCATTATTATCCCCGTCAAGATTATGAATATCGCCCCTATCCTGCGATTTACAATATTCATAGCAGGACTGGGCTTCTGCCCGGGATTTGAAATTCCTGCAATTATAGTTGTCAGAAGAGCAACTGCATGGTTCAGATGATTGAGATGATGCCACCACAGATGGTGAAGGAATTGTTGTTGCTTCAACGGTTGTCCGGACCGCGAGTTTATTTGCCGTTGTTGGAATGGCAGCGATCTTCGAAGTACTCGTAGTTTGTAAAGATACGACAGGAATTGTTGGTGAAACTTTTTGAGTTATTTGAGTTGTCGGGTAGGGGGTTACAGGTAAAGTTTTTGAGATTGCGGAAGAATCCGATTGGGAGGTACTGCACCCGGTAATGAGAATCAGACCAATCAATAAAATTATGAGTATCAATCGATATTTCATACAGAGAGACAGGATTCTGAAATAATAAAAATGGGGATTTGTGGTTGAAAATTTTCTTGAGAGATTCTCATTCCGGTTTTTTCATATCGTCAGTATGATCAACGCTCCCCCGTGCAGTGTTGTGACATCCCGAAGGACGACATTCCCTATTCCCCACTCTGTCGCAGGCTCAACCCGGATCCCCGGATCCCAAAACAGGCCCTGCGTTCTCCGGCAGGGTCTATCCTACGGTACAAAAAAAGAGGCCTTGGAAACGCTGCTATTTTGCAGGTTTAGAAAGGCTGAAATGCCCCCTGTTTATAAAAAAACGCCAGTTTCAGGGAGTTCTCCACGCGCGTGGACACAATTTCCCCTGCCGGAGAAAAACCGGATCGCCGGATTGGCAAACGGAGCCCTTACAGGGCCCCGATGGGTTCAGACCCTCATTGAGGGCACACACCCGGGGGTGCTCCGTCGTGTACCGCTCATAGTATCACCGTTACCGGTTCATCGTCACCGGATGTATGGAGATAATCCGGGTGGATTTCCACCTTTGCGAGGAGGGATAGCACGATTATCACGATACCGAGTACCAGCGAGATGAGGAAAGCGAGATCGAAACCGGCAGCAAGCAGATCCTTCTGGATCGCCACAGGAGACAACTTCGTGATCTCATGGCTCTTCGCAAGCGCAATGATCCCCTGCGTGAAGACCCGGTTGAAGGCCGCAATCCCGGGCGTCAGGGGAACAAAGCGGGAAAGCGTGGTCACGCTGGAGACCATCCCCTGTTTTTTCTTTGCCACCGAGTTCATGATCATGTTCGAAGCCGGTGCAATCATCAGCCCGAGCCCGGACCCGATCAGCCCCAGGGCAAGGATCACGAATCCTGCATGCGTGTCAGCATGCAGGCGGGTCATCAGGAAATACCCGGCCGTCAGGATCAGGCCGGCTCCGATGCAGAGCCTTTTTGGGCCGATGCGGTTGAACAGCAGCCCGGCAAGGATGCCGGAGACCATCATGGCCACCGAGAGCGAGGTCAGGATCAGGCCGGAAGTCGACGTGTCGAATCCGCTGACGTACTGGAGGTAGAACCGGATCAGGTAATTGATCCCGATAAAAAAGTGGAACGGGGAACAGGAGATTAAATTGCCCGGAACCGTTTGACGACGAGGTCCATGCCTTTCTTCTTGATCTCGACCTTGATCGTCGAATCCTTGTATTTTACTTCGTGGATCCCGGTCTTTCCTTGGGCAACAAGACGCTCGAGGGCGATCTTGTCCGACCGGAGCATCCGCTTGAAATCGTCTCCTTCATAGATCACTTTTACCATATGCTGCACACCCCTTTTCTGGTATAATGAACCATTGACCAGCATGCTTATCAATATTGTGAGAAACGTGTTCCGGATTTAACGTGCAGTACACGGGCAGATTCTCACGTATTTTCGGCGTTATATAACCGAAGCATTAAATAGCGTATCCCGGCATAATCCTATACGAGAACTTATGAGCAGGGAGAAGATCAAGGTCCCCGGAAGAGTCTACGAGGAGTTAGTGTGCCTCCAGCGTGAGATCCATTTCACCCAGGATCACCAGGACACCATCAAGAAGGCAGAAGACCGCGGGTATATGGGCGCAGCCAACTGGATCCGCCAGCACGAGAAGGAATACAAGATCGGGTTCGCGTGGGGTTTTGAAGCAACTTCTGAGGAGCCGGAAGGCACGCTCCGGGATATTCCCGAACCACGGTCTCCCCCGGTCAAGCGGACTATCGCCCGCCCGCAACAGACCATGGAACCCCGGGGCAAGAGGTCATCCGGTTCGAAAAGTTCCGGCGGCTTTTTTGCCGGGATCAAGAACTGGCTGGGCAAATATTTCTGATATTCTCTTTTTAGGGCAAGGATAATCGGGCAGGACAGATATATGAGAGCGTATGCCAGCCTGTGCCGACTGTATCAGTTACACGCCGAAGTCAGAAGACCGGGGAGAATGCCGCATCAACGGAGAAACGACACCTGACCGCGAGAGCGAACGGTGCCCTTCCCGCACGTTTATTCCAAAGCCCGGAAAATACTAAACCAGGTACATCCACCATGCCACGCGAACTTGACGAGAAAGATATTGCCATTCTTAAAAAACTTGCACCGGAATGCGGCGAACTGACCTGCTCGGGTTCCGGTCACATGTTCCATTCCATTCTTCCCCCGGTCTCAAACCATTTTTCCGAGGACTCCGAGGATTTCATCCGGCGCATCAGCTGCCTGAACACGGAGGAACTCACCTATATCACGGACATGATTCGTAAGGGCGAGGAAGGCCTCGGGTGCCTGCCGGTGGAAGATGTGGAAGCGTTTGTCCACTACGTCCATGACAAGATCTCTCCTGAAGTTGCGCAGGAGGTCATCTCCGCGTACGAGTCGGGTAACGAATGCTCGCAGTAGGAACACCGTTGCCTGCATCATGACCGGTCCCGCTTCGTGGGGAGCTGAGCTGCAGGCCGGAAGCATCGCGAAGCGGCGGGCAGCGGCGGCGGCACTCGGTAAATCAGGTAACCCGGCCGCAATTCCGGCACTCGCTGTCGCGCTTAGCGATTCCCATCCGGCGGTCCGGTGCGAGGTTGTCTCTGCGCTCGGCCGGCTGTCCGATGCATCGGCCGTCCCGTACCTTATCCATGCCCTTGACGATACAGAACCGGCAGTCCGTACCGCAGCACTCGCGGCGCTCGGGAAGATCCGGGATCCGTCATCAGTCCCGGCCATTATCCGGCTCAAAAACGACCGGGAGCTCGAAGTGCGGATCGGTACCGCAGTAATACTCGGGAAACTGGGGGACCGGCGGGCCATTGAGCCGCTGAAAGAACTGGTTCGCGATCCATTCTCAGAAGTCCGTGAAGCCGCAGAAGCTGCACTCCTGCACATTGGGAAATGAACCCGCCCGTCCTCGGCCGTTCCCCCGCATCTTTTTTATGTTCGTGACCCCACACTACGTGTAACGATATTCCGGGGACTCTTGTATGGATTCCAACAACTCGATCATGGAACATCTCATTGCCTTTTTTTCGCTTGTACCGATGATCCTCTACACGATCGTGGCAATCCTGCTCACGATCATCGCCGCATTTTCTGTATGGGACGCACTCCAGCTGATAGCCCAGATGATCCTGTCCCGGGACTTTGCCAACGGACTCGTCAATGTCATCTATGCCCTGCTCCTGACCATCACCATCATCGTGCTCTTCGAGACGGTGACGGTTTACTTCAAGACCAAGCATGTGGAGGTCCGGGCACTCCTCATCGCAGGGCTCACGGGCATGGTGCGGCATGTCCTCATCTTCAACGTCAGTACTGTGGATCCGGTCCTGTTGTTCGGGACGGTGGCACTCCTTGCCGTACTTATCGCGGGGATTGTTCTCATCAAGCCCGAATCTCTGGGATAACTTTTTTGCTGCTTCAATCGCGAGGGTTTTGTAGTACATCCGCAGATGTTGTGGTACGAAGGTGAGACCATCCCCGGCACTATCGAGGCACATGATCTGAAAAAAACGTATGGGGCAACCATTGCTGT
>JBAYMI010000185.1:0-5099 GCA_041663625.1 Methanoregula sp. | reverse complement strand
CGGCCAACTGGTCCAGCCCCTTCACATTGGACAGACAATTGTCCTTGCCGGTACAACCAAGAACACAGACCGGGCAGAAGTCTGGGTAACCACACCCACCAGTGAGAAAGTAAAGGTCTATGATTCGTACATACCGTTCCGGTCGTACAACTGATTTTTTCTTTTTTTTAGTGTGTTCAGGGTTTCGGGCGAATCCACCCGAATGCAGAATAGAACGTAACCAGCATGATAAGGAAGCCGACAGCAATGATCGCATACCCCTGGGGCTCGTCGCCAAAGGGAGGAGTCAGGACGATCCAGACGCCATTGATCAGAACAAACAATCCAACAAGACAACTGATCGCTTTGATGACGGGCTCCATGGTCTGCTTCTCCTTTTCTCATGGATAATGCCCCCGGAGATTATTAAGCGCTTGCATTCTCCGCTGCACGCTGCATCCTGACGCCCGCAAGGCAGGTTCTGGTCGTCGGACCACGGGAGACAAGAGCAATTCATTTTTCTCCTGTGCAGCAGACATACCAGGTACCAATCCGGCAACACACGGGAGACCGCCCATGAGTACTGCACTCCTCACTGACCTGTATGAGCTCACCATGGCCCAGAGTTTTCTGGAGCACAAAAAGACCGGGAACGCCGTCTTTTCTATCTTCCCGCGGAGTCTCCCCGCTGAACGGAACTTCCTTGTTGCCGGGGGCCTTGAGACCCTGCTTCGCCAGCTGGAACTGTTTCAGTTCTCTTCGGAGGATATTGTGTATCTGGAGCAACTGAAGGTCTTCAGCAGTGATTTCCTCGACTGGCTTGCTGAGTACCACTTCTCCGGGACACTGCTGGCAATACCGGAAGGGACGATTACGTTCCAGAACGAGCCGCTCGTCCAGATCGAGGGGCCATTGCCCGAGGTCCAGGTCCTCGAAACGCTCGCACTCAACTGTATTCATTTCGAGACTCTCGTGTCCTCGAAAGCGGCGCGGATCATGGGAGTGAGCCGGGGCAGGAGTGTCGTGGACTTTGGGTTCCGGCGTTCCCATACCACGGACGCCGGCATTGCAGCGGCCCGGGCCGCCTGGATCGCGGGCTTTGCCGGTACATCGAACCTAGAAGCCGGAAGACGGTATGACATCCCGGTGGTCGGGACGATGGCGCATTCATATGTCATGCTCTTCCCGACCGAGGACGAGGCGTTCAGATCTTACCACGCCACATTCCCGGACCGATGTCTCTTCCTCATCGATACTTATGAGACGCTGGCCTGCACGGAGACCATCATCCGGCTGGCCCGCGAGGGTGTGCCGGTTATCGGGGTCAGGATTGACAGCGGGGATATTCCCGGGCAGGTACTGAAGGTCAGGGAACTGTTTGATTGGGCCGGACTGCCGCATATCCGGATCTTCGTGAGCAGCGGTGTGGACGAGTACTCCATCGACCGCTGGCTCTCCGCGGGAGTGCCGATCGACTCGTTTGGCGTTGGTACACATTTCATCACATCATCGGATGCTCCCTTCATTGACATGGTGTTCAAACTGGTGGAGTACGAGGGAACGCCCCGGTTCAAGACAAGCCCCGGCAAGACCACGTTCCCCTACAAGCGGCAGGTGGTGCGGCATTACAAGGGGGGGATGATGGACTACGACGAGGTTGTCCGGATGGACGGTCACGATGAGGGAGGGCTGGTCAGGCTGTTTCTCGAAAACGGCAGGCGGGTTGCACCGCTGCCAGACGCCAGGGGTATCCGGCAACGGTGTGCACAGGATCTCGCGACACTCCCGGAACGGTTCAGGCTCCTTGCAAAGCAGGAGTATCGCGTAACCGTACAGCAGTAACCCGTGACGTTTTCACGCGGGGTGAGAGGGGCAACTCCCCAAAAAAGAATATAGTCCCCGGTTCCATGTTCATGGAGATATACCCGGGTGATCATCCTGTCCCTTGTCCCGATTCCCTTCCGCATCTCTGCCCTTACGCAGGAGCAGAACAGCCTTCTTGCATATCCCATAGAGCAGATGGCAACGATCGTCCGCGACGTGAAGTTCCGCTGTACCTGCTGTGCAAAGTGCTGTACCCGCACATTCAATGGCCATGTCTTCCTTCTGGACCGGGATGTCAGGGCAGTAAAAACAATCGATCCCGAAGCCATAGAACCGGCGCCGGACCCTGAGTTCTGTGACCAGAACGGCACGTATTACGTATCCGGGTACGCGCTCAGGGCAAAAGCGGACGATGCCGGGTCCTGCTGGTTCCTGGAGAATGGCAAGTGCCGTATTTACGCAGACCGGTTCGCCATCTGCCGTATTTACCCGTACATGCTTCACCGTGAACCGGACGAGTCAGGTACCGTAGACTGGCGGCAGATTTCAGGTATCGACCAGCATGGGGAGTACGACCGGGAGATCCCGGAGGACGAAGCCCTGACCATTGCCCGTGAGACAAAAGAGTTCGAGCATGCATTCCTCTCGCAGGAGATCGCGTTCCTCGAATACGTGCAGGAATATTTCTCCGAGCACCGGCTCCGCCATGTGCAGAAGGTGTATGATGACCGGATGCGGGCATTTTCCAAGGGAATCCCGATCCGGGTGATGGCTTATTTTGATGGCCGGTTCGAGGAACACATCGTCCGCAAGGGTTGACGGGTGATCACAGCTCCGGTCCTTTTTGTAACGTGAACCGGATCGCTGCTCCTTCCCCGTACTGGCCGGTGATCCGGTCATCAGCCCAGATGCGTCCTCCATACGCTTCCACCAGCATCTTGGCAATGTGGAGCCCGAGCCCATAACTACTGCGCTTCTCCGATCCCTGCATGAACCGGTCGAATACTCCCGGTTTCTGCGCATCCGGGATGCCGGGTCCTGTATCGGTGAGGGAAATTTCTGCCATGCCATCAGCAGCATCCCGGTAGGTGATCTCGATCTTCACGTCACTCCCGCCAAATTTTACACTGTTTGCGATGATGTTATGGAACACACGCGAGAGCATCGGATCAGCGAGCACGCTCTTTCCACAAGATTCATACCGGACAGCAGTACCGGGATATGAGGTCATAACTTCCCAGATAATTTCATCAAGGTCAACCGGTCCCCGGGCAGGGGGATGCTTGAAGATCTTTGAGATCGTCTCCACATTCTGGATAACTTCCCCTTCGCGGTTGATGGTATCGGTGATGCGTTGTGCATAGAGACGTTCCATCTTCCCTCCATCCACCCGGAGCAGATCTGCATATCCCCGTATACACATCGTCGAGTTGAGGATCTCGTAGGTCAGGACGTCAAGATAGATATCAAGATAGAGGTTTGCTTTTCGGTTTGCCTCTGCCAGCATCTCCCTGCGCTGCGCAAGTTCCTTCTCCTTGTCCTGTAATTCCTGCAGCATTGAGTTGAGGGTGTTTTTGAGGGAGGCAATCTCGTCGTCACCTCTGACCGGCAGGCGCTCGGAGAGGTCTCGTCTGCACCCTATCGTCTTCATGGCATCGTCAAGACCAAGAAGGGGATTGATGAGATACCGACGGAGAAGAAGTTCGGTGATGACAACATAGATGATCCCAATCAGGATAAACATGCTTGCGAGAAATACCACCGTTGCCATGGCCTTCTGGTAGACGTACCGGGGGGTGTCGACACGGAGGATGAGGATCGGCAGGTCATTGATATCCCGTACAAGGGTATACCCGGCGATCGTGTCGCCATCCGTGGGATGGGTCACAATCACTGGTGTGCCATCGCCGGATATGTTTGCCAGATCCGGATCCAAAAGAATCGATTGCGCCATGAGGACAGACAGGCTGACCGGCCGATGGGTGAGGCTTTCCAGTACAGCAACCTGATCCTGGCCAATGGTCCGGACCATAACCAGGGTGCCGTTGCCAGGACCGATCCGGGAACTGGGCTGGACAGGAGAGAGGGAGACTAGCACAGGCCCTTCCGGCAGGAGGACGAGCCCGTTACGCGCGCTGTTTCCATCACTGCTGGAGAACAGGTGCTGGTTGTTCTCAAAAAAGATAAGTATCGACTCCGGGACAGGTACTTCGGAAGAAGCCTGCAGGTCATACCACCGGCCGGCAACCAGATTGCCATTGGTATCATAATAGAATAGCCCGTTGATCCGGAGGTTCTCATAAGTGGAGTTCGACGCAATAGTTGTTGTATAAAACTCCTGGTTGCGATCTTCTATGAACTGGTAACTGGAATCCCGGATCGCCAAGTCACGGGCGCTGTTCCCAAGCAAAGATTGTTCATGCGCGATCTGGTCCACAACCCGCTGCACATTAGTGATTGATTCTTCCCGTTCGATCTGGGCGTATGACGAGAGGATAAAGAACTGGGCAAGAAGATTAATTGCAAAGATCAAAACAAATATCGTAGCGCCAAGGATGAGCAGGGTGCGGGTATGGATCTTCACGAGTCTCGTGTGATTATAAATATCCATTATTATTAAATCTGTCCAAATGTTCTGAAAGTATGCAAATCTCCGGTATTCTCCAAGAGAAGTTCTAATATATGAGAGCGAGCGGATATTTCCACGCTGTTCTGGTGCAGGACGGGTCCGTGGGAGTCCTGAGTCGCCTGTAATGCCGATTCTGATTGGAATTGTCACAATTTCGGGTGCAAAGAGACCGGCGCGGCCCATGCAAAGGCGAATTTAAAAAAGCGCTGTATTGTCTTCTTTACAGGATCGGGCTATTTAAATCGAAAGTTCCAGTGGAAGGGAAGGGGTATAAAAGGATGATCAAATTGTCGGATTAGCCGGATCATTGAAATTTTTTTTTGGATTTCACAACACTGACTGGGCAGGGCGTTTTTTATTCCCACCAAAGGTCTCCGTTCTGCAATGATGGATGTAGGCCGGGATCAGATACCATCAATGTGCGATGCCGGATGAGACTGGGGGATGTTCCTGCAGGATAATAATAAACCGATCAGTTCCGCTTATAGCCGAACTGGCGAAGCAGCCCGGTCCGCCATGCAACCCCGTCCGGCCCCTCGACACCCTTGGGTTTCTCACCATCGATCACACCCAGGATCCCCCGGCCCTGCGCTGATTCGGCAACGATCACTTCAGCCGCGTTTGCAGTTGCACAGAATATGGTGCAGACCTCCTGGATCATCTTGAT
>JBAYMI010000184.1:0-5119 GCA_041663625.1 Methanoregula sp. | reverse complement strand
TGATGGTGATGCGGGTTGCCTGGTCGAACGCGGCGAGCGCCCGTTCATAGTTCTCCTGGTCCAGGTAGATGAGACCCATGCTGTTCCAGGTTACCATATTCTGGGGATCGAGCGCAGTGCATTTCGTGTACGAGATAATCGCTTTATCCTGCTCGCCGATCATCTCGTAGGCATATCCCTGGTTGCAGTATGATTCCGGTGTATAGGCCTGGATTGCGAAGAGCTTGTCATAGGCAACCGTGGATTCATTGTATCGCTTGAGATTGAAGAGCGCCAGTGCCCGGGCATTGAGTGCTTTCTCATCCAGGGACCGGATTGCGAGGGCCCTGGTTGCCGCGTCAAGGGCAAGGGAGGAATTTCCCAGGGCATTGAGTGCAACAGCCCTGCCCGAGAGTGCTGATGCATAATTTGGATCCAGCTCAATCGCGTTATCGAAATACGTGAGCGCTGCTGCATAGTTATCCGCGTTAAGGGCAGAAAGCCCCCGGGTGGTCCATTCGAGCGCGTCTTCTGCATGAACTGCCGGGACCAGAAGCAGGAGGGCAAGAAGAATCAGAATCAGCGTTTTTGACTGCATATTCACATGACGAATTTCCCACTCATCGATGATGAATCTATTGATTTAACGGGATTGTTTCAGGATATCGGGGGAGCCGGACTGCGAGATGTACTTTCATGATGATCGTATCTTTATCGGGCAGGGAAGAGTGTATGATCGATTCGCGAATCGTCACCGGCCCAAAACGGAGGCGCCCCCCGCCGGGAAGAGCAGCGTTTGTCCCTTTCAGAAGATGAAAATCCGGCTCATGATGGTATTGCATTCACTTAGACGCCGATCATCGATGTTCCCGATTTCTCCTTCAATGAGATCTTTTGAGATGGTTGCGATGTTATCGAATTTTATTATGGGTGCCCCTCGGAGCAGCAGCGGCAATCGCAATGGATGTGTGGGGGTCTTTCCCTCCCTCAAACGTTTTTAAAAATATTTTCTGAAAAAATTCTCCCCCGAGAAAAAAATCCGGAAAAATTGCTCTATTGAAAACATTTTTTGCAGAAATGAGCCCCCCTCTTGCGCCCCCAGACCCCCGTGGGGACCGAGTGCATTAAGAGATCTCCTGAATATACTGCCACCACATCACTACCGGTGAATTATTCTGGTAATCCCATGGCATCGCAATGTGGGGGATGCCCACGCGGCGGGGGCAGAGCCGAAGGCAGAGCTCCCGAGAGCGTCACGTAAAGGATCAAAAGATTTCCCATGAAAATTACCCACTCTCCTGGATATGATGATGGGGGCTGATGCCCCCATACCCCCCAAGTATGATGAACGCCGGCGCCCCCTTTCGGGTGAGCCCCCGCGGCGGATCAGTGCCTCTCCACAATTTGAAAACAACGTATTGTCCCGCCATGCTTCGGAGAGGTCCTGAGGCGGGGAGCCATCCTAAAATTACATTCTCACAATTTTCATAGTTCGGATGTGAACACTCACGCTCGTTCATAGGTGTTTCTACAAAGCAGAAAAAAATTTCTAAAAAATCAGTGGACATCAGATTTTTTTTAAAATTTTCCCAGAACTTTTTCTGGTCCGAAAATTTTTTCCACATCGCAAATTTTTTTTAAATTTTTCCCGGCCCAGAAAAATATTCAGTTTCAACGCTTTTTTTAACCGCTTCAAATTTCCATATCTATCGTCTGACAACACCCTCCTGAAATCACCCTTTTCCGGAGTTTACAACCTTTCGAATCCGGGCACGCTACGGCCCTCGTTTCACAAAAATTTCAAAACCTGCCTCAAACCGGGCTCCGATTGGGATCGAACGACCCCCTGTTTGATACAAAACTCCTGGAGTTTTTGCATGAACAGGGAGTCCTGCAGATGATCACGGTTCTCCATCGCTCGCCGGAGAAAGGTGAATCTGCGGGATATTTACCGTCCAAACGTTGTGAAATCTTTGGAATGGGGAGATCTGATACTGAAACTCTACCCGGACCGGGTATCTTCCCCACCCGGGTTTCACTATCACCACCTGCCCGCGTCCTGAATCCTGTGGCAGCTACCTGTTCTCAAAGGAAACCGGTTCTATACAGGCCGGTTTTTCTCTGCGGATATCTGTCCGTTCTTCAAAAGAGTGGTGCATAGGGTTATTCTGTGACACTTATCCTGAAAAGTCCCGAAACAGGCCGGTCGGATCGTTCCGGAAAGTGACGATCCGGGGCTGTATTGGGCCCGGATGGGCAGGATCGGGGGTGCAGGTCACTTAGTCTGGTTACGACGCTTGTTAAGCGACGGTATCAGGAGCTGGCGTGGCATTTCTCTGACGTGAAACGCTCCCTCTTTGACGTGAGCCCGATTCCCCAACAGGGAATCTTTTCTCTTTTCGGTGTCTATCCGTTTTCAAAAAGCTGCTGCTGTAACACTGCTATCTATGCCCTCTAATTCTCCGACGTAAAAAACATCAAAATAAGGGAAACTCGCCCTGATTTTCCCGAATTATTCCTTCACGGGGGGCTTGATCCCGGTTCCTGGAAGATCGGCTACGACGGAGGAGCATGAACCTGGGAGTGTATCTCCTTTAAGGTTACGGGCCTTGAGGGTGATTCGGGAAACAGGTGAGGTTTATTGTCGGTAACTTCCCCCACTCCTTCAAAAACCTTATATTATCAGTCTGTCTGGCCTTCGCCTTTCTGGGGGGGAGGGACTTATTTCCTGCGTTGAGAAGAGAACTATTTCCCAAATTTTTTTTAAAAATTTTTAGAACGAATTTAAAAAATTAATTTTCCCGGTAGAAATCCTCTTTCACAAAGACAGGGGCTGATGCCCCCATACCCTTTAGGGATAACTGCCGCCGACCAAAAGGACGCCCCGCGGCGGCCTCAATTACCGGTCATACCCAGAGCCCGAAAATTTTTATTTTTAGAGAGTGGGCAATATGTCGTCATCGCATCCGGGGGTGTCACGAGCGTGCGGGACGAAGCCCCGGGGCATCGAAGTTTGCTGAATAATTTATCCAGAGCAGAAAAACAAATTGACGGATTATATTTTGGAATATGCGAGAGCCGCGTCTACAAAATTACAGGAAAATTTCCTGGTAAAATATGCATGCATATAGGAGCCGATGGCATTTGATGCAGCCATCCCATCTTTCCCGTCCACCACTCCTTTTCCCCGCGAGAGGCTGATGACAAATTGTGCATCATTATCCGGGATAACGCGGGAATAGTGGAATTCATGTCCGGCTAAAGGAAGTCCGGAAGAAAGGAATGATCTCGCTCCGGTCACCGTTCCCCGGACATAGCCCAGTGCCTGTATCCGGCTGGTCATTTCTGTGATGGCGGGCAGGATGCCGGTCATTTGATAGGTACTTTCTCCACGAACTTCCCGGGTCATGTACATCAGTCCCCCGCATTCAGCAAAAATGGGCATTCCCTCATCAGCGGCTTTCCGGATCTCCCGCGTACATGGTGACGATGCGAGCTGGGGAAGGCAGAGTTCAGGATAACCTCCCCCAAGATAAATTGCATCAACCCGGGGGAGCGGATCGTTCATTGGACTGAAAAAGATAAGTTCAGCGCCGTTTTGCCGGAGAGAGTCCAGATTATCCTGGTAATAGAAACAGAATGCATTGTCGCGGGCAATGCCAATCCGTACACGTGCAGTCTCTTCAGTAACCGATGATTCCTGCACAGGAATATCCGGGGTATTGCGGGCGGTATCGACAATGGCATCGAGATTGCAGTGTTCCCCGATGAAAGATCCTATCTCCGGGTGAGAACCGGATTCGTGGGCCATGACAAGACCCAGATGCCGGCTCTTCATGGCGATCTGATCGTTTTTGGGGATCCACCCGAATGCCGGCCGGTAGAGTTCAGGCTCAATCATCTGACGATGACGCTCGCTTCCCACATGGTTGATGATAACACCGGCAATAGTGATAGCAGGATCATAGTCGGCAAATCCCCGGATAAGGGCATGGATACTCCGGGACATTCCTTTGGCATCTGCAACAAGGATGACCGGTGCCCGGAGGATTCGGGCAACCTGTGCCGTGCTTGCGAGATCCGTGCCGTCAACACCGTCATAGAGGCCCATGACACCTTCAATCACGGCAATGTCAGCTCCGGCAGATGCGCGGGAAAATGTGGCCAGGCACCCCTCTTCTCCCATCATGAACGGATCGAGATTACGGGAAACCCGGCCGCAGATTCGAGTGTGGTGAGAAGGATCAATGAAATCCGGGCCCACTTTGTACGGCTGGACTGCGTATCCGTTCTTTACCAGTGCCCCCATGATTCCGCTGGCAATAGTGGTCTTCCCGCAACCGCTGTGGGTTCCGGCAATAATCATCCGGGGGATATTCATGACAACCCTCCTGTTTCGGGATACTGCGATACACCCGGGGTCGTTGCTGCTGAAAAGATCTTTTCAACAGCATAGAACAGATGCTCTCTTTCAAAAATCATCTCTTTCATCCCGTATAGCCTCGCCCGATACCCGGTTAGAAAAATAAATTAACCCTGTTTTATCTGTATATTCTGGTACGGCATAGGGAGTAATAAAATCCGAGGTTCTTTGGAAAATCCCGATAATTACTGTATCGATTCAGGAACGCCAATACCGGGATATACGCGATGAAACGTTGAGTATCCCTGAATTCTGTGTCAGAATGTGATATCAGATGCATGGAACTAGGATACCGAAGAATCATAAACTGATAAAAAAGGATGCCGGAAATACTGGTGATGACCGGATAATTTTCCGGTCACTGTTTTTTACGAAGATGATATCCAAGATAGAGGAGTCCGATAATGACTGCTGCAACGATTGACAGGTATATCGGGTTTGACAAAATTACTGCTATGCCGGATTGTCCGGTAATATTCACATTTACTTTCATTACCTCAGAGATATGCGTATTATCCTCTGCATCGCGGTAACGGATTTCTGAATCAAGACCATATTGTTTCTGTGTTGCACTGCGGTCAACACTTATCTGGTATGTGACGATACGGGATTCATTGGGCTGCAAGTCCCCGATATAAGCAATATCCTCGTCACTGCTGAATGGATCAACCGCACTGACCCGGGCCTGAGCACTATATACTGTGGCATCCCCGGTAT
>JBAYMI010000183.1:0-5125 GCA_041663625.1 Methanoregula sp. | reverse complement strand
GCCCTGCCCGGATAGTGTTGACCGCCCGGTGCAATTAATGCCGGTGACTGTGCTATATTTCACCCCCCTCATGCACCGAATATAAGAGTCGCCGCGGGTATCGTAATGCAGGATGATTACCCGGCAGGGCAGTCATCGCAGACCATGGAGGTGGTTACAAAGGATCAGTGATCAATGATTCGGCAATACCATACCGGCCATGATGTCGCCGTTCCTGCCTTTGAAGGACTGTGAAGGCAGGACAGACATACCAGCCGGACTCCTGTGGGCAGGCGGGCTATCGACCAGTAACGCCCGCATATTGTGGTCTGTGAAGAGACCCGATGAGGATGCACAAGGTTCAGGAGAAGTACAAAACCCGAGAAGGACAGGACATAATCCGTCAGGAACCGTGACCCGTGGGCGAGAAGCAGCACACCCCGGCGCGGTTCTCAATCAACACACTCTCCGGGAGCAGAGGGCGGCGCCCACAGCACCCTCCCGCTCACCGGGAGATCCCGGATGGGATGAGGATCTCCTCAATTCCCTCCCAAACCTCTTTTTATCCGGCTTTGCAGAAAGGCATTTTTCCCTCTGTTGCATGATTGAGGGCCGGCAGGGTGCGAAGCCTGCATTGTCTCAGGAACCGGGAATCCTGGCAGGCATCCGATAATGTACACTTCGCGGTTCAATTAATCCGGATTACAGATCAGTATTTCACTTGGATCATGCTTCAAATATAAAAGCGCCGGTAACCATGCTCATCACGGATGATCCCCACGGGGAGATCATTACCAAAGGTGGAATCGGACGAATGGTTCGGTCTGATCCTGCGGATGACCGGTTCAGCCGGAAATCCCCCGGATCCGGGCCGCACCGTCCCAGTACCTGGTTCCCAATCCGGCGCATCAGCAATGATGCCTCCCGGACCGTCAAGGAGACATATCCCATGAAAAGAAGCATTATCATCATGTTGGTCGCTTCAGCGATCCTTGTAGCAGGCATCTTTGTCGCCGGGTGTACATCAGATTCCGGAAGTTCTTCCACACAGTCTGCTGTATCGACCCCGGCACAGGCAGCTTCAACAGCAGCAGCGTCATCTGAACAGTCGGCAGCAGCCCCCTCCGGCACGCCGCCAGCAGATATGCAGGTCAACGGCACGGCACCCGCCGGTGGAATGGGAGACCTGCAGAACGGTACCGCCCCTTCAGGTACTCCCCCGGAGGGCATGCAGGGCAATGGCACGGCACCCTCCGGTGGACCGGGTGGCGACATGAAGGGTAACGGCACGGCACCCAGCGGCGAGAAGCCCTCGGGCACCCCGCCTTCCGGCACTGCTCCGACCAGTTAAGGTCAGAGCAGGAACCATGAAAATGCCCGATACGGGCAAATCCAACAAAATAACCGGCAGCTTCCGGGAACAGAACGGTTCCACGGGGCAGCCCTCTTTTTATATTCCCTCTCAAAGAAAGAGGGATCCCGTAACACGTCACCCTGGCACGCAACTACGGGATGGTGAGAAACCGATTATTCCCCGTGATCCAGGCTGCGGAGATCGTCAAGGATCGCTGCAACGGAAGCATACCGGTCCTTCGGCTGCTTCTGCAGGCATTTTACAATGATGGCCGTGATCGCTTCCGCATTCCTGCCTTTCAGTTCCGGAGGCAGCGGCGTGTTGTGGAGGATCGCCTGCGTGATCTCGCCCATGCCGGAACCGCTGAAGGGCAGCCTTCCGGTCACCATCTCGTAAAAGAGAACGCCGAGCTGGTAGATATCCGTCCATGGCCCGGCCTCGCCATAAATATTCGGGGCCAGTTGTTCGGGAGCAGCATAATTTAAGGAGAAACTGATGAGGCCGGTCTGCTTGGGGTCCGAGAGCGCCTTTGCCAGGCCCCAGTCCGTGATCTTCGGGACGTCATCTTCGGTAATGAGGATGTTCTCGGGCTTGATGTCGCGGTGGACAATACCCTGTTCATGGGCATACCGGAGCCCTTCTGCGACGCCGGTGACGATCGCAATTGTCCTGTCCGTATCAAGAGGGAATTTCAGCGAGGCCAGCGAGGACTTGACGTATTCCATCTCGATATAGGGCATGGGGAAGACATTTGCTGCATAGATCCCGACGATATTCTTGTGCCGGAGGCCCTGCCATACGTGGAGCTCCCGGGTGAACTGGGTCCCCGTCACTTCGTCGAAACGGATGGGGATCTTCACGGCAACCCTGCGGTTTTCATTGGTGTCCCATGCCCGGAACACCCGGCCAACGCCCCCCTCCCCCATGTACTCGGCGTCGGGATATTTCTTCTTCAGTGCCGAGGGGAGCTGGGCGCCATAATATGACTGGTCCTTCCAGTCCCCGGCAACCGGCCCGTTCTGCCCGGGTCTCTTTACCACGGTTGCATTGGCGGTGGTACTGACCTGGACATACTCGACATGCTGCGGGGGCTGCACTTTCCTGCGGCTTCGTTCGAACCATACCCCGATGATCACGGACAGGACGACCACGATGAGGATTACCCACCAGAAATCGAACAGGATGCGGGGGAACATGCCTCCCGGTGGCGGTGTTGTTGCCATCCCCGGCGCGGACGCCGGAATCCCGCCGGAGATCTGACTCTGCCCGCCCGGAGTTGTTGAGGCGGGAGGGTTCTGCGCCTGCGCCTGTTGTCCCTGTATCTGCTGCTGTTGCTGCATACTGTCCGCACCGGCGGGCAGATCGGAAGGCCGGTCACTACCTGTGCTGCCCGTGGCATTCATCCGGCCGGTAGCGGTCTTCACGAGCAGGGTATACGAGACAGGCAGGCTGACAAGAGGTGCATGGTCACTGGCTTCCCCGACGGTCCCGGAAGAGATGGGAGCTGCCGTATCCGTTGTCACCAGGTATGTTGCATCTCCGACACCATTGCCGTCGCTGTCCGTCCCGGAATACCCTTTCCAGTAGTTACCCAGCGGACCGGTGAAACTGCTCCCGTTGTAACTGTACTCCTGCTGGGTCGATGACCACTGGGTCTCTGTTGACTGGCCGGCAACCTCCACAGGTTCTTCGAACTGGTTGAGGAAGAAGGTATTGGAGCGGGAGGAGCGATCCACCGTGATCGCGACCGTGTTGCCCGTGACTATATTCTCCGAGAATATGTTGTTGGAGGCATCTTTCAGCTGGATTCCCCATTCAAGACCCTGCACAGTGATATCGCGGATCCGGTTGTTGTTGGACTGGACGAGGAGCCCGGTCTTGGCGGTACCGGTAATATTGAGGCCATTGAGCGTGATCCCATCTGCTGCAAGGATGATCCCGGCCCGGGAATCCGACGTGACAATTGCGGGGGGTTTCTCCGTATCCAGTGCGCCAAACACAATGGCACGGTCGATGACGATGTTCTCGTTGAATGTTCCCGCCGGCAGGAAGATGGAATCACCGGCAGCGGTGGTGTTGATCAGCTCCTGGATCGTTCCTTCGGTACTATTATACATGTAGACCGTTGCAGATACGGGCAGGGCCAGGAAGAGGAGAATAACGAGAAGCAGGGCCGGGAGTACGGCAGGTCGCCTGTGAATGCTCCCAAGAGATACCGGATTGCTGCTCTCCACCATCAGTTGTTCACTCATTTACCACGAACAGGAACCGCGCTGAGCTCTCTCCTATCGCGAGATCGATGACATCCCCGTTCTTCAGCGGGGTCTTGTTCATCGGGGCGATGTGTCCGGCATTGACATATGTCCCGCTCGAACTTCCCCGGTCCTCGATGAACCATCCCTCTGCGGCCTTGAAGAGGATGGCATGGGGTTTGGTGATCCGTGTCACTGAGGCATACTCTACGGGAAGGGCGATATCTCCCTCTTTTGCAGAGGAGGGGAAGTCGGGGTCGATCCTCCCGATACTGATCCGCTCCTTCTTCAGCAGGTATGCCTTCCCCGCGGTCCCCCCTTCCACGAGATGCAGGGCCGGGTACTTCTGACCGGACTCTTCGAGCAGTGCCTTTCTCAGGGGCTCGATCTGGGCGTGGAGGTCGCCGTATCCCACGGGAATATTGATGCTGGAGAAGACCCCGATATTCCGGATCAGTGTCTCGAGTCCCCCGTCGACAAGGGAGAATTTCCAGACCGGGTGGATCCCCTTGACGGTCTCGCGTCCGAATCCCGCCTCTTTCTTCACGAGGCCGATGACCACGAGCTGGTCGATATGCTTTTTGGTATTGGCATAACTGGTATTGATACGGGATGCGATCTCGCTGATCTCGCGGGGCTCCTTCTCGATCACCTTGAGGATCTTCAGCCGCACCGGGTTCGAGAGAACCTCGAGATACTCAGACAGTTCTTTCAAAAATGCCGGATCGGTTGAAACGGAAACGGTCTGTTTGTCGGACATATAGATCACCGGTCTGATTCCCTTCCTGTTGGCAGGGAAAGGTATGGATGATAGTAGTATTATTGTGCGTGATAAAATAGGTTGGTGTCTTTTCTCATTAACCGTATCCCCCGGGTTACCGGCAAGAAACGAGGGATATGTGATCCCCCGGAGTTCAATACATCGCTTTGCAGGTGCAGCGTTTCACCGCTCCCGTCTCATCAATATATTAGCCCCGTTTCTCCAAGGGATGACCACGTTATTTGTGGGAGATTATGGTATGATGGACGGGATCTGCCGGGTGTACCGGGCAATACAATTCCACGGGACTTCTGACCGGAGAGAATCATGAGCGGGAAGAGTGCGTGGTTTCTTATCACATCAGAAGAGATCGAGGCGATCCGGCATGGATTGCGGGGTGTAAGGAGTGATATCCCGGATAATAATGCCCCGGTCAGGGAGATACAGGAGATCATCGATACTGTTCAGGACCGTCTGGCATGACTGACCTCACTCTCGTTCAAAAATACCGGTACGAGATTCTTCTTGCCGGTATCCTCTTTCTCTCGGCTTTCCTGAACATCTGGAATATCTGGGACCAGGGCATCTCAAATGCCTATTATGCGGCGGCTGTCAGGAGCATGCTTGAGAACCCTGCAATGCTCTTCTTCAACTCGTTCGATGCAGCGGGATTCATCACGGTCGATAAACCCCCGGTCGGCCTCTGGGTGCAGGCGGCGAGTGCGGCACTGCTGGGATTCTCGGGCTGGTCGCTCGTCCTCCCGCAGGCGCTTGCCGGTG
>JBAYMI010000182.1:0-5134 GCA_041663625.1 Methanoregula sp. | reverse complement strand
TGCCGTAAACGCTTTCGATGCGGACCCCATCTCAAAGACCGTGTCTGTTGTCACGGGATCGGTAGTGCCCGCTCGTTTGACCCCGTAGCCTTTAATAAAGACAATTTTTCCGTCCTTGACAACGGCAACTGCCATGCCCGGGATGTTCCATTCCTGACGTTGCTGCTCTGCGGCTGTATCGAGCCATGCGATAGTTTCCTGGAGTTTTGCATCGTCAACGGTTGCCTGCGTTGTCGCAGGAGATGTCGTGGGAGTCACGGATTGTGCAGGAGATTGTGCCGTCATGCAGCCCGAGAAAAAAACAAAGAGAGCTACGAGGAAGAGGGCAGGTAAGAACTTATGAAAACGATCCATATCCAGATGTCAGCCATTCCATGAATAAATTCATTGTTTTTTATTCCGATTATCAATCCCTGCGTGATATTTCCCCGTTTGGGGAAACCGACGCTAAAATAAAGATTTGATAAAACTGGCGACCGATTACAAAAATTATCAAAGGGATCTGTCTTTCATGAAAACAACAGCACTTTTTTACCCGTTTCTCTCGTCATTGTTCTCCTGCCTGCCGCAGGATGGACTACCCCGGCCGGGCGGGTTTTCATGACGCACCCATTGTCCCCAAATTGAGACCGCCCTGTGTGTCCACATTGTTACAATATGGGCGGAGGTTTATCAATTTTCATTCTGTATGCCTGCGTTAGCGTGGACAATGGCGACAATGCAGCGTGGCTGGCGATCCGGATCCTCAACCTGTCAAAGAAATAACCGGATAAAAAAAAGTTCACCGGAATTATTTTGTCTGTTTCCGGGCTTTTCGTCCCGCTTTTCTCCCGTGCGGGCAGACCCATACGCACAGCCCGCAGACTGCGGCGACACTACCGTTCTTCTCAAGCTCCTTATAGTACCGGTCGCATGCCGCAGCATCGAACCGGGCCTCACGGGGCTCATCGGGCGAGAAGGTCCTGCCGGTAAATGCCTGGACCGGGCATATATCGACACACTCCGTACACTTCCCGCACCGCGGCTCCATCGGGGAGCCGGTCGGTGTGAGAGGGGCATCGGTCAGGACCGTGACCCACCGGACCCGCGGGCCATGATCCGGGGTCACGAGAAGGCAACTCTTTCCGATCCATCCAAGCCCTGCCATGTGTGCCGCAAGCTTCTGGGAGAAGATCCCGCAGATGTGCTCGTCGCTCGTTCGCTTCGATGCGGGGACGGGAAATGCCCCGTAGCCTTCCCGCTGGAGAGTGTTTGCGATCCGGAGGGCGGCCTGGTCGAGAGCGATGTTGACAACATCGTACGTAGTGTGGCGGTACATGATTGCACTCTCTTTGTCTTTCTCCGGCAGGAGGTCAACAACGCTGTCCTGCAACCGTATCCCTATCACAACTCCCCGCGGATACCTCGCTGCCCGCTCCCCTCCCTGCGTATGGATGAAGTCGCGGGCGGGAGTGAGATCCGCCACGCCATAATAATCAACGTCAAGTGAACCGGCAAGAGTCCGGATCTTTTTGTCAATAGCCTGGGACATCGGATACGTGCCTCC
This sequence comes from Methanoregula sp., assembly GCA_041663625.1. Lineage (GTDB taxonomy): Archaea > Halobacteriota > Methanomicrobia > Methanomicrobiales > Methanospirillaceae > Methanoregula. The sequence goes on along the minus strand of JBAYMI010000182.1, from coordinate 3,588 downwards.
CTGTTTTTTTATTCGTTCTGCATCACGAAGAACGTATATCCATAATAGTTCCTGAACTTCCGGTACATCTCCGCTTCGTGCTCCAATGAGTCAAGAAGGGCGGCATGGGCAGGATCGGATCCATGGGTCTTCCTCAGTTCTGCGATCCGGGCCCGCATCGGCACATAATAATTCTCCCACCACCCGGCCGCGGGCAAACGGTAGGTCGCGATGAGCCGGAGCCCGGTGTTCTTCACCTGTTCCCTCAGTGCATCCTCTGTTTTGGGAATGTACCCCTCCGTCTCCCACCAGTGGACCAGTTCCTGAGGAGGATTCGGTTCAAACCATGCGGCATCGGAGACGACTATATACCCACCTTTCTTCACGAACGGTTTCCAGGCCCGGAGTCCCTCCGCAAAACCCATAATGAAAATTGCACCTTCGGACCAGATGAGATCGAACTGCCCCGGCTCAAACGGCAAGGCGTCCATGGAAGCCGCACGTGTCCTGATGCGCCCGCCCGGGCCGTTGGCATTCGCCCATGCGGATATGCTGTCGAGGAACGGCTGGTGGTTGTCCACCGCGGTTATGGTGCCGCCCGTAAGGGCTGCAAGGTCCCGGGTCTGGGTGCCGCTCCCGCACCCGATATCGAGGATTTTTGCATTCCCGGGAAGCGGGGGGAGGAGAGACCAGACGTGTCGTGTTGCTTCAGACGATCCCGGCCCCTGCCTGGGGAGGGACTCGAATACCTGGTAAAAGAATGGATCCAGAGTCATTGTACAGTAAATTTTGGGTGAGGGAATTGAGTGCTTTGTGGTCGGGCACATCCGGAGTGCCAGAGGCAGGGATGAGACGGAACTTAAAAGAAGGCGGCCGGGGAAGAGAGGGTTTCAGCCCCGGTCGCCAAGAGGGTGTTCCTGCTGATGATGTCCCTGGTGATGCTGACTTTGAAGGTGAATGTAATTCTTGTGTGTATGATGGTTTCATTCGCAATAGTGGAGGGGGCGATCCGTCATGGCCGGTTCCGGGGATGACGGATCACGGTGATAGAGTTCCCACAAATCGGACAGGAACCGGTTCCCGCACTCGTTCCTGGGATGGTTTTTGAATTCTGCACTGGCGGAGAATCCCTGCCGGAAGATCTGTTCGTTCATGGTTGCTCTTTCCTGCCCGGTCGTTCCGGGCCTGATCACTTGGTTGAGCCGGGGGGTATAAAAAGGACGGGAAGTTGGAAAAAACCGGGGGCTTTTTTTCCACACTACCGGTAAGCTGACCGGGCTCACCGGGGTGCGGGGATCAGATAGCTGCAATAAAATTTTCACTCAACGCTGGGTTAATTCAGGGCCAGCCAGATGTTACTACCAGCATCCCGCATATCCAAAACCGGCGCAGGAATCCCTGCAGTCACAGCAAGATTGCCGGTCAATAATCTTCGGGAGGGGAATACATGAAAAAACAATGGGGTTTACTATCTTGCACCGGTCTGATCTGTCTCCTGTTCTTAGTTTCTTTTGTCGCAGGAACAACGGGCGTTCCAGTGTATTCATCACCGGTTATCACGTCATCCGTGGGATCCTCAGACCGTCTCTCCAACCTGAGTGTTACCCCCAGGGAAATTCACTCAGGGGATACGGTCATTATCTCCTTTGACCACAGCACATCTCTCAGCGATCCGGGAAATCTCACCCAGTCATTCTCAACAGAGCTGGACAATGCAACATGGGATACTACCCTGTCAATGAATGGCGGCGAACCGCAGCATTACGCGTTCACCGGCCGGGAATGCCAGTCTCCCCCGTCGGCAATTGCCGTTTCTTCAGGAGATGAGATCCTGATGCATATTGTCCTTGCCGGTACAGCACCGCATGTCACGGAAGACACGACACTCTCACTGGTGGTTACCCGGACACAGTTTGAGGGGGAACATACGGGTTTTATTTCCGCTGCGAGTATCGGGATCGCCGTAATGCCCTGATCTTCCCGCGAAAATGAACGATACAGAACCCTGCCAGCCACCATCCCAAGGAGAAGACCCATGAAGTACACCTCGATAATCATCACTGCGCTCATCGTCTGCGGTCTCTGTATAGCCAGCGTATCAGCAGTCCAGGTTATCGTCGGATACAAGGAAACATCCCGGATCCAGGTCGATTCACAGGACAGCATCATGCTCATGGCTGCTGCCGGGGCACCCGGAGCAGCCTCTGCACCCGACATTTCCCTTGACTCGGCAAAGTATGTCTACCCGGAGATCCATGCCGCTGCGGTCGATCTCTCTGAAGAGGAGATTGCAGCCCTCAAGACAAGCGGGATGGTCAGGTACGTGGAGCCGGACTACATGGTCACGGCCCTGGGCCCGGCCATGCCCTGGAACATACAGCAGATCCATGCCGACAGCGTACAGGCGGCCGGTATCACCGGCACGGGTGTCCGCGTTGCCGTGATTGACACGGGAATCGATTACAATCACCCGGATCTCGCCGGGGTATATGCCGGCGGGTATAACGCCCTTGACGATAATGCAACCGGGCCCATGGACAACAATGGCCACGGCACCCACTGTGCGGGGATTCTCGCCGCAACGGGAAGCAGCAACGGTATCTACGGCACCGCCCCGGATGTCAGCCTCTATGCGGTAAAAGTCCTCAACAGCAAAGGGGAGGGGAAGGTCAGCGATGTCATTGAGGGCATCTTCTGGGCAAAGAATAACAACATGCAGGTCGCCTCCATGAGCCTGGGGCTGGGACAGGATTCGCAGGCCCTGCACGATGCGGTCGATAATGCGACCGGGAACGGCGTCCTGATCGTTGCAGCAGCAGGAAACAGCGGAGTTGACAGCGGGGCCGGGGACACCCTGCTGTACCCGGCAAAATATGATGGCGTCCTGTCCGTTGCTGCCGTCAATAAGTACAACCACCGCGCCTCGTGGTCCAGCACAGGCAGCCACCTCAGTATCTCAGCCCCGGGGGTGAATATACAGTCAACCATTCCCGGTTCAAAGTATGCAACATACAGCGGCACGTCAATGGCTGCCCCGCACGTTGCCGGTGTCGCTGCACTGGTGTACAGCGTCCACCCTGACTGGACGAGCCGGCAGGTCCGTGAGCAGATCGTCAGTACGGCAACCCCGCTGGGCAGTTCAGTGCTCTATGGTGCGGGACTGGTCAATGCAACTGCTGCTGCCGGTGTCGCTGCTGAAACAGCCGGGAGTGCCACCGGCATGGCAGTCGCCGCACCGGACGATCAGGGTATGGATGAGAGCCTGCCGTTCTCATGGGACCGGGGCGTGGCAGAGGCATCAGCCTGACCAGTTCCGGATAATATCTTTTTTAACCTCTTCTGGATAAGTGCAGTAATTTTTTCACTCAACGCGTGGTTTAACCCCCTTTGGAAAAAATAAGAACAATAAGACCGTAATATGGGTCTCTTGAACCGCACATCCCTGTGCGCCAGATTGGAGGAATACCAATGAGAATGACAAGATTGTTTGCAGTCCTCGTAGCTGCACTATGCATGCTCCTCGTCCTGCCGTATGCAGGGGCCATGAGCATCCAGATGGATCCGATTTCAGATGCCGGCACCGTTGCCGTTGCATCCGTGAATGACAAC
>JBAYMI010000181.1:0-5144 GCA_041663625.1 Methanoregula sp. | reverse complement strand
TGGGCGATCCCACGGTCGCCTACCTCGTGCTCGGCATCTCGTTCCTTGTCGAGGCCGGATCATTCTCGGTTGCCATGAAGCAGTTCCTTCAGGCCCGGGGCGGGAGGAGTTCCTGGCAGTTCATCAGGGAGACGAAAGATCCGAGCCTGTACACAGTCGTACTCGAGGACAGCGCAGCCCTGCTCGGTCTCGTCTTCGCGTTCCTCGGGATCTTCCTTGGCCACCTGCTCAGCAACCCCTATCTCGACGGGGCCGCATCGGTGGCAATCGGCCTGCTGCTGATGAGCGTGGCAGGGATCCTCGCGTCCCGGACCATGGGCTTACTGCTGGGCGAGGGCGTGAACCGTGAGCAGCTTGCGGACATCCGGCGGCGCGTGGAGTCTGACCCGGTGGTCGAACGCGCCGGTGACATCCTTACTATGTACATGGGCCCGCACGACCTGCTCGTGAACATGGGTGTGTGTTTCGTTCGCGGTGCCACTGCCGAACAGATGCACGAAGCGATCCACCGCATTGAAACCGACCTGAAGAGCGCATACCCGGAGACCAACCGCGTCTATATCGAGGTCGAGTCGCTGTCGGACGTAGCGGGGGTCACCGTGGGGGATGCCCGTTGAACCGATCCTCAAACCCGGCATTTCGCGATGAACTTTTCTGCGACAGCGAGTGCAACGGCACGGGCACACCGATGACTATCCGGGGAACGATCGACAAGACGCTCTTCCTCCTCTTCATTGTCGTAGCCTCAGCGGCAGTGGCCTGGACCAGTCTCCCCCATTCAGTCCCCCTCATTCTTGGGGCGGTTGTCGGTGCGTTTGTTGTCGGGTTCCTCACCTCCTTCAGGACGGCTTTGTCTCCTTTCACTGCGCCGGTCTTTGCCATCCTGGAAGGCATTTTTCTCGGGGCATTCTCCGGGTGGATGAACACCCTCTGGCCCGGCATTGTTGTGCAGGCGGTTGCCCTCACGTTTTGCGTCTTTTTCCTCATTCTCCTCATCTTCCGGGCACGCCTCATCCGCGTCACTGAGAAATTCAAACTTATCGTGATGGGGGCACTGGGTGCAATCGCGCTCCTCACTATCGCCAATATTGTTCTCACCTTCTTTGGGATGCCGCTTACGTTCATCAACGAGGGCGGGTGGCCCGGTGTCGCTTTCTCGCTTGTCGTGGTTTTTATTGCCTCGCTCTGCCTTGTCCTTGACTTCGATTATATCGAGAAGAGCGTGGAGTACGGCCTGCCCCGGCGCAATGAATGGTATGCTTCATTCACCCTCATCGTCACGCTGGTCTGGATGTACCTCGAGATCCTCCGGCTCCTGGTGAAACTGCGGGAATCCGTGCCGGGATCCGGCTCTTGAGAGCTTCTTTCTTGAACTCCTGACCGGGATGCCGGAGGTCGGATCTTGTTATCTCCTGCCATGCAGTTGATGAAGAGACCCTGAACATTCCGGAGATGAATGGAACGGAATTTCGCTTTTTTGTATGAACGGGTGAAAACCAAAAGATGATATCATAAAACTCTTCGTTTAAAGAAAGTAAACGCAGGAGATTCCATGGTACGGCTGCATTACATCGACAACCTGCGGTGGATGAGTATCCTGCTGCTCTTCCCCATCCATGCTGCAGTCGTATTTTCCGTCGGGTGGTTCGGGTATTATGTCACCTCCGGTTACACGTCCACTGCCGCACTCTATCTCATAGTTTCTACGATGCCCTGGCTCATGCCGCTGCTGTTCTGTGTTGCCGGGATGAGTACGAAATTTGCGCTGGAGAACCGTACGCCCCCGGTATACCTGAAAGAGCGGGTGACAAAACTCCTCGTCCCGTACCTTGCAGGACTGGTCCTGCTCTGCCCAATCCTGGCATACTTCGGCCGGAAATTTCATGTCGATCCCAGTGTGAGTTTTTCCGGTGCGGTTGTTCATTTCTTTTCCACAATCGGCAATGTCGGTGATCCTTCCGGGTTTACCGGTAATTTTGACAACGGGCATCTCTGGTTTATCCTCTACCTGTTTGTCATCTCGGTTGCGGCACTCGGGGTGATCCTGCTCGGGCAGAGACAGACCCGCTTTCATCTCAACCCTGCCAGGGCGGGTCTGCCGGTCATGATCCTGCTGTTTATTCCGCTCTGGCTCCTGAATGCAGTCGGCCCTGCCGTGTCCGGGTATTCAATAACCTCGTATTTCGCCATGTTCCTCATCGGGTACTATCTCTTCGCGCCCGATCCGGTCCAGGCGCAGCTGGAAACGTACTGGGCCGTCCTCGTTGCTGCATGGCTTGTGCTGACCATCGGGATGATCCTGTTTTCCACGGGAATATCCTCGGGAAGTCTCACGCTGATCGACGTGATCGCCTCCCCCTTATCCCCGCTGACCGGGTGGATTGGCGTCCTTGCCCTTATCGGTACGGGTAAGCACCTGATGAACGTTACCGGAAACTTTTCGGCGTATATGGGTGCGGCTTCGTATCCGGTCTATATCCTTCATCAGCCGATTCTCGTGGCAACGGCCTGGTATCTCCTGATGTTTCCCCTCCCTCCGGCAGTGCAGTTCGCGGCCATCGTGATCTCCAGCGTCCTGCTGACTTTTGCCTGCTACGAGATCATCAGGAGAATTCCCGGCATACGGATGCTGTTTGGAATTACCGGTCCGCGAAAAAAAGCTGCCTGAGTTCCTGTTGTTCTTTTCCGGCAATCATGCAACAAAAGCGAACAGAAAAACTGTTCTGTAGAAATCCTCGTTTGCAGAAAAGATCGCCCCCCTTGCGCCACAAGTCCCCGTGGGGGACAGGAAGCATTACGATGCCCCCAGAATACACTATCAACACATCAATATTGTAAAATGTATTCCGGTAATACGAGGCATCGTAACGTGGGGGATGCCCACGCGGCGGGGGCAGAGCCCCCAAAGAGCGTCACAGTATAAATTAAATGATTTCGACAGAGCAGAAAAAACAAATTACGTTCTTTTGGATCTTTTTTATTATTCCGGAGTCTTCACCGAATCCTGGATTTCACCGATAAAATCCTGCAGCCGGGAATGATATGCCTCGGCAAGAAGCAGCGCCTGCAGTTGTGAATTACAGGAACAGTTTGAGAGCCCGAGATTCCGGAGTTCTTCGGAATGGGGGTCACCAGATCCATAGATCTCATCAATGACCGGCCAGGTTTTTGAACACCAGCGAATGAAGTCGTAATATTCAAGACCATTTTGATCCGCTTTTATTGTTTTTATGTCATCGATTCTCTGGTTAATGAGAAGAATTGCTTTTTCCGGCGGTACTTTCAGGTTTACCATAGTGATGTATCCCGGATAGTGATTCAATGATAACACAGAAAAAGATTTTTTATTGATGTTACCGGGAAATCCCATTCTCCGGTGGCATTCACCCTCCGGTTTAACCGGATCTCTATCGAGACGCCCGGGCAGTACCGGCAGTACCGGCAGACCCGTCGGGCCAATCCGGGCCGGTCTGACCGGATTGTTGAAAACCTTGCTGCATTTCTCTTCTCCCCCCAGGAAATTCCTGGAATTGCAGGGAAGAACCGGCTCTCTGTACGGCAGTTTCGTTTGCGTAACTCCCGTGGAGCGTCCGGGATTTTTATTATCCGTTCGTTTTCGCAAAGCGCCATGCTCCCTTTGGCACGGTGATCTCGAACCGTGCACCCGTCCCGGGTCTGCCGGTCTCCCGGATAGTGATGCCGGTGATCGAGAGGATCTCGCGGGACAGGAAAAGGCCAAACCCGGTATGTTTCCCGAACCCGCGTTCAAAGAGGTGCACCCCGTCCTCGTCCGCAATCCCCATGCCGTCATCCTGGCAGGTGATAACCATGCTCTCATCCTTCACCTCTGACGAGATCCGGATGGTCCGCAACTGCTCCCCGCCATACTTGAGGGAATTGTCGATCAGGTTGTAGAAGACTTTCTCAAAGAGGGGATCCACGAACACCTCAAGATCGGCACAGTCTATATCGATGATGATATTTTCGACGGCGAGCGCCCCTTTCGCCTCGATGATGGTGCTCCTGACATTATACCATGATGGCGCTTTTACTCCCATGTCCTGGTAATCGCGGGTGAAGGTGATCTGGTGCTCGATGTTCCCGGCCGCACGGGTGCTCTGGTTGGCATACTTGAGGAGTGTGGGATCATCCGTTTTCGATTTCAGGAGCTCAAGGAAACCTTTGAGAACCAGAATCTGGTTGATGATGTCGTGCCGGGTGATGGAGGAGAGGAGGTTGAGTTTCCGGTTCACTACGGTGAGGGCTGCTTCGGTTCTCTTCTGCTCGCTGATATCGACAAAGGAAACGATCGATTTTGTTGTCCCGGGGATCACGGCAACAACCACGTGCAGGGTTTTTACCACGCCGTTCCGGTCCAGGATCCGGTTCGTGTATGCCGTGGGCACGGATGCCGGGTCGATCCGCCGTCCGAGATGGTATTTTTTCACCATCGCGAGATCATCCGGATGGGTGATGTCTGCCATGCTCATCTTTCCCTCGATCTCCTCGCGGGAGTACCCGGTCAGCCGTGAAAATTCAGAGTTCGTCTGGTCGATGATACCGTCCCCGGTAAGGATGTGGGTGGCAGCACCGGTATGCTCGAAGAGGATGCGGTACCATGCCTCGCTCTCGGCAAGTGCCTGCTCCATCTTCTTGCGCTCCGTGATATCCTGGATGACTCCTACCATGAACACTTGGCCGGAGACATCCGTATATAACGACGAGGTCGTTACGATCGTGGAGACCTGCCCGCCAGGCCGGGTGATCGTCACCTCGTCATCACGGATTGCATGGCGCCGGATGACGTCCTCGGTCATGTCCCAGTGAAATGCGGAATCGTCCTCGCTGAAGAACGCCCCCATTGTCCTGCCGATGATCTCATCCCGCGATCGGCTGAAAAACCGGCACAGGCTGTCGTTCACCACGGTGAACCGGTGGTCCTGGTCAAGGACATAGACCGGGTATGCGATCGTGTTGATGATCGTAAGAAGGTTCCGCCGGGACTCCACTTCAAGCTCCAGCATCTGCACTCTCTTCTGGGTACCCTGGTCGTCGATGCTTCGGTGGACAACAATTGCAAAGATGAACATACCGATGACGTTGAAGACCACCATGGGAATTGCAACATCCGTGACAACGGCAAG
>JBAYMI010000180.1:0-5151 GCA_041663625.1 Methanoregula sp. | reverse complement strand
CCACCGGCAATGATGAGCGCGTAATCAAGCGGGGTCATGGTAGCACGCTCTTTGATATGAAATATTCATGCTGAAAAAAACCCTCGTTGGCCAATATTTTATCAGCGGATTCGGTGATGCGTTCTGAGATACGTTCGCCTTCTCCGTTCGAGGACATTTCAAACCGATCATATATTTCGATACGAATTTCAATATGGCAATGGTCTGTCATTTTTTCACCATCTTTTTCTTCGAGATCGCTTCCGAGCACCCTATCGGCACCGGCTTCAGTGCCTTGGTCCGGCTGAACGTGCACCGGCTCCTGATCAGCGACTTCCCGCAAACGCCACCAATCCTGAACGATACGCACGGATGCCCTGTTTTTTTATCCCGGCGTTTCTTTGCCTGCTGTGCGTTGTAATCACGGACAGCACCGGCGAACCGCTCCCGGCTCTCCTGCTGGAGTCTCTTCTCCTCCGGGTGCTTCTCGTAATAGCAGGACCAGCACTCTGAATCCCGGTCGAGGATGTACCGGATCCGGCCGTTCTTCAGGCATTCCGGGCAGGGTTTCATGCCCCGCTCATACTGCCGGTTGCATGACAGGCATGTGATTTCCATGTACCGGGGATCCCACGTCAGATAGAGATCCTCCGATGCGTAGAGGTGCCGGCTGGTGTGGTTGATGGTGAGCCGGGCGGTCTTTTCCTGCCCTTTCGAGTTGGTCCATTTCTGACCGTGGTGCCGGTGACAGTAGACGCATTCGGCCTCTGGGGTGTGCGCGTGATCTTCAAGGAGTGCCCTCCATCGCGGGGACCGGCGCCACTTGTCCTGCATCTTCCGGCGGGTTGCCACTCTCCGGGTCTGCGGGTTCGATACGCTGTGAGCGGTCACGGTAACCCCGCCGCCGATAATGCCTGTTCGAGGTTGGTTCTGATCGGGATCCGGGATGCTAGCCCCCGGGCAATCAGGGATCGCCGTTTCCTGTCTGCGATCTGACTGATCGATTGAGCGCCTTTCTTGGATGATGTTGAGTACCTGCCGGCCTTCCGCATTGGTTTTACCGCCGGGAGTTCCAGGGGATTGGGATAGTCCCATTCGCCGGTCTGCTCGTCGTAGTGCTGATCGCACTCACTCAGTCGCGAGCAGTCGTAACAGGGATCGGCCCGGCACTCCCCGATCTGGATACAGCAGGTATTCGCGTATTTCGGGTTGACTCTCATATCAGACCCTCCGAAAAGTTCCGGACCCGCTCACAGGGAAAAATGGCGCAAACCGATCCGATGCACAACGGTGCCCCGTTAGAGAGAGTGCAGGCCTCCGAATATAGAGGTAAGGAAATATTACATCCATGAGCGTTGAGCGGTACCCACTCATACGGGCAATCCACGATCTCTATTTGCCCGTTTGGGTTCTTGCGAGCATAGAGTGGTGTTTTTTCATTGGGTGTCATGCGAACTCCTCCTTGTACGCGTCATACATCAGCGCCGTCCAGATCCCGACGATGAATGACAACACGGCTATGGTGAGATAGATCACGAGCGGGGGGATCATGCCGACACCTTCCGCCATATGCCCCTCCTAGAGCCCGTGGCCGGGATTTTCTTGACGGTTTGAAGCTGTCGAAGCATACCCATGGCTTCAGATGTACTGAGATCGAGCGCCTTGGCAATGTCTGCTGACCGGAACTCGCTGCCTTTCGGAACGGCTGATAGCCACTTTTCTACCCGCTCCTTGTTGGTCAGGTGATTGGGCATCAGGATTCCCCCGGTTCGCCGAGCACAGCAGCGGCAACGATCGGATAGATATCCCGCCACTGGAGATCCTGCCGGACCGCAAAAGTAACCTCATCGACCAGCTCTTTCCGGTGATGGGAGAAGTTCAGGACGGCGGTGTCGCGGAGCCATTCGGGTTTGAATCCCAGCCGTGCCATGGCTTCGATAGTTTCCTTCTTGATAAGCGCCGCCCGTTCTTCTGCCTGCCGGGCCATGACGGATTTCTGGTTTTCCTCTTCCTGGATGAGCCGGCGCTGTTGGAAGAAACGATGTTTTGCAGCTTCGGTTGCTTTCTCAGCTCGTTTTTTGAGGGAGAGATCCCGATCTTCCCCGGGTTGTGCGAGTAGTTCCTCTTCTACCAGCCGGAAGAATACGGAGACGTTCTGATCTCCGATCTCGTCAATAAAATAGCCATGGATCCTCCGGTCGAGGTAAACGTTGACCCTCTTATGAGTTCCTTCCGGCAATTCACCAACCCCCTTTTTGCCGGTCGAACTCCTCTTCTCTTCTCTTCTCTTCTCTTCTCTTAGTGTACTGTACTGTTGTGTTGTGTTGTGTAACACAACTTGAAACAGAATGAGAATTTTTTAGGAGAGTGTGTGATTTTTCCGGTTCCACCCGCGATGAAGGGGTCCCGGTCACTGCATCAGCGAATATCTGTTGAACGCCGGCAGAGAGTTCTTCCGTGGTGACGGCGGTCATGGCTCACGCTCCTGCTTTTTTGGGCGGGGATACACTTTGTTGGCGATAACGTCATGATCGGACTCACTCTCCCGTTTGCCGGGGGTGGTGTGGCTACTACATACTTTGTGGATGAGACAATTCTCGCAAGTGTCGGGAGTCTCATCTTGCATTGGACATTGTTTGCACGATTCTTTCAGGATTCGTTTGCGTTCCTCGGCTTTTGCGGCGGTGGCGATGGCGAGATCGTGGGCTTCGAGAGCTCCCGAGTACCCCGATAGGCACTTTTTAACATCATCATACCCGTAAATATGAGATTTCCCTGTCGGTGCATCCGCTGGAGTGAGAGGGCGGGAACGAAGGAACCGCTTGACGTTCTTTGATATTGGTGTGTGAATCAGTCCATCGAAATACGGAGCATCCTGTGGATACTTTTTCAAATACTCATCGAATAGTGTTTGTTCTCCCGCGCCCGTGGGCTCCTGCTGTGGCGGGGTCATGCCATCCGCTCCGCATCAGTGACGAGTTCAATTTGACCCTTTGGTATTTGGCCTCCCTCAATCGTTCTCTTCCAATGATTGCATGGACATGTTTTCATGCAGACGAACGGAATCTCATCTCCAGATTCATAGCCGGATGGTGTGTCAGGAGTGTATTTGGTTCGCTCACATCCGCTTTCTTCCAGAGTTTGGGCGTGTTCCCATGCTTCCGGATGTTTGCAGCACCAATAGCCATCTGGATCAAAGTGTCGGGCACCTTTAACCGGACATCCCTTGCAGAGTTTAAATTCATCATAAGTCATGCCTTCTTCACCAACCGTTTTTTAGCTATGGATTCGGCGCATCCTACCGGCACCGGTTTCAGCGCCTTGGTCTTGCTATACTGACACTGTGAATGGATCGCTGATAACCCGCACCAGCCGCCGATCCGGTGATGGGTGCAAGGGTGAGATACCTTTTCTTTCCGGCGCTTCTCAGCCCGGCCCGCGTTGTAATCCTTCACTGACTTCTCAAACCGTTCGCGGGTTTCATCTTTAATCCTTTTCTCTTCCGGATGCGCCTCATAGTAGCAGGACCAGCACTCAGGCTCTCGGTCCAGGATATACGAGAGTTTCCCTTTCTTCAGGCACGATGGACATGGCTTCATGCCCCGCTCATACTGCCGGTTACAGCTCAGGCAGGTGATTTCCATGTACCGGGGATCCCATGTTAGATAGAGATCTTCCGATGCGTAGAGGTGCCGGCTGGTATGGTTGATGGTGAGCCGGGTAATCCTCTCATCGCCTTTGCTGTTGATCCACGGTTGGTTATGATGCCGTCCACAGTAGACACAGACGGCCTCCTGAGTATGAGCATGCTTTTCTAGGAGCGCCTTCCATCGCGGGGACCGTCGCCATTTATCCTGCATCTTTCGCCGGGTTGCCACGCGCCGGGCTGCCGGGCAGGTGCACTTTCCATCATCGCTCATGTCAATCGCCGCCAGTAATATTTTCCAAGGTACCCGTCCCACATCCTCTCAATTATCCCCTCATCAAAGAGCTGTTTCAGGACTTTTGCCGTATTTCGTTCCTTCATATCGGCCCAATGCGCGAGATCGATAGTAGGGCGCCATTCCTCGATCACGAACGGTAGGATCTTGTTTTTGTCTTCTGCCGTTATTTTGTTCAGGTGCCGTTGCTGGTTCATTTATCTCTCCCTTGCTTTGCCTTTTCCTGCATTATCCTGCACAGTTCCGCATACGGTGTGAGATCCTCATTAATACCACATTGCTGGGCCGGACAGCCTAACGCAGTCCCTCCACAAAAACCATTATCGTTTGGTAAGGATGGGCATCGTCCAACCTCGCATTTTACCGGCTTGATCCGGCAGGTTCGATCAGAGTACATCTCCTGGCATTTTCCATCTCTCGCCATGCATTTTTCAATGCCACGGCTGCTTTTGCCGAATTTGGGGCAGATCATTCATTATCTCCTTTGAGTTCTGCGAGTTCCTTTTGTACCTTCCGGTACTCGTCACTCAATCGCTTTCCTCCACCATCACGGTACGGGAAAAGATCGTGAATTACCGTATTGTATGCGTCGTGTTTTGCCCACGCATAATGAGATTTCTTATGCTGCTTGGTTCGGGAAAGTGCCATTGCGAGCTCGAAGTACCGGAATTGCAAGGTGTTTAATTGGTAGTACAACAGGTACGAGTCGGTGCGATCTTGCAGGTTCCAGCGGTCCGTTTCGTGATGCTCGTGGAAATACTTGATCGATTCCTCCATGCTCGATCTGAACGGGAGTTCTGGCTTTGGCTCTAGCTCATCATACGTAGTTGAGAGACCGACAGGGCAAACGTTATCTCTCCTGTTCGTCTTGCAGAAGTAATAGGGCCGGCCCGGATACATGCATCGGATTTTTTCGGATTTGGTCTTCGCCCGATGGGTGCAGGATTCGACACGGGGATCACTCATTCTGCATCACCCACAGGAGCGGCTTCTTTCTCCGGATCCTCTTTCAGCTCAGCAAAGAGGTAATCGATATCCGACAGCCTTACTGCGCTCTCCTCGTGGTATTGCATATCGTATTCCGTTACAAGTGCTTTAAGCCGCTTGTATAGTTTATCCCGCTCATCTTGTCGGATCTCTTTGTCGTGCCGCTCTTCGTCTTGCATCTTTTGCTCAAGATACCGGTCCGGATCGTCTTGTCCGCAATCGATACCACTACAGTGATCGCATT
>JBAYMI010000179.1:0-5151 GCA_041663625.1 Methanoregula sp. | reverse complement strand
GTCAAGGGTGTTGCCGGCGGAAACTTCTTTGTTATGGGCGAAAACCAGATGGCCGCCCTCGTGGGTGCAAAGGCAGCTTCCGATGCGATCGCCAATGTCAAGGGCGTCATCACCAGTTTCCCCGGTGGTGTCGTTGCAAGCGGCTCTAAGGTTGGCAGCCTGAAGTACAAGTTCATGGTCGCCTCCACAAACGAAAAGTACTGCCCGACGCTCCGCGAGAAAGTCCCGGATAGCAAAATCCCCGCAGGTATCAAGGCAGTGTACGAGATCGTCATTGATGGTGTTGATGAGAAATCGGTTGCCGCAGCAATGGCAGCCGGTGTCAAGGCCGCAGCAATGGTGCCCGGTGTTAAGTTCATCTCGGCCGGAAACTTTGGCGGCACGCTCGGACCCTATAAGATCGAGCTGCACAAAATCCTCTAATCCCTTTTTACTGAAAAAATAATTTCACCTATCGATCTCTATATATACGGTTGTTGCCGATTCTCTTGTTAACGAAAATTTCGGCGATAACATGATCACGCTTACACCCGACGACGCAAAGAAGCGGTTTGGTCCGCTTTTCTCGCAGAAATTCCTGGTTATGGTTGACGAACACAGCGGACGGGCCGAGATCCTTGAGCAGTGCCGGGCCCGCGGCCCCATTGAATGGGATGCCATGAACCGCCGCAGGGCCGGTGGTGCTGTTGCCGGGTGCTCGGTTGAAGGGACCACCATGGTAATCGATGCAAAACTGGGGACATACCCGGTCAATTTTGGTGCAGCTGCCGGGGATATCGGGGGGCAGGCGCTGGAATCGGTTGAAGTTGCCGGTGATGAAGTGATCACCACCTGGTCTGGTATTGCCGGTGCCGGTGTCGGAGTTGCAGCATGTCTCCCGCAGGCGCCCGGTGTAATCCGGGCCGAATATCCGAGTGAGGAGGATCTTAAGATCGGGGGGGCACGCACCAACCATGTCAGGATCATCTCGCCCCGGTACGAAAAGCTCTGTATTGGTATCGATGACACTGATACCAAGCTGGAAGGTGCAACCTGGGTTATGGCGCTGAAGTGTGCGGGAGCATGTACTATTCCTGGGGTCGAATTCCTGAACATGCGTCTTATCCAGCTCAACCCGGCGGTTCCCAACAAGACTACGAATTGTGTGGGTTCGGCGCTGAATTTTGCGGTCAGACCGGACAAGGTATCTGAACTGCTGGACTTTGTCCGGACGTTTGTTGAGAAGAATACATTTTCAAAGGACACGGGGATCGCGTACCACCGGGGTATCGGGTTCTCCCGCGACTCACCGGCATTTGCTGCGGTGAAGACCGAGATCCTGACGGTCGAGAAGGCCGAAGCGGCGGCAAAAGATCTTGGGATCGTTTATATAGATGCCAACGGGCGAAAGGGACGGATCGGTGCACTGGGTGCGGTGCTCTGGGGCAACCGGGGTATCGAGGCGGCAGGACTCTATGGAGAGCATCTCTGACCCGTATGTAATCCACTACCCGCGGATCATTGCAGTAGCTGACGACTCCGGCAGTTCTGTGGAACTCATCGAGTTCTTTGACTGTATTGGCGGGGCCATGTGGTCGAAGCACCATTATGCCCAGAGCCCGCTGGTCCGGAATGTCCGCTGTGTTGGATCCACCATGCGGTATTCCCTGAAAACCGGGACAGTTGATCTCGCGCTGGAGGGATCGCGGTTCCCGGCCGGGATATCGGCCTGTACAGTAGATGGTGCCGAGATTGCTGTCACCTACATCGGGATGGGTGGTGGTGGCGTTGGTGCGGCAGCCTGCCGCTCTGATGCAGCAGGTGTTCTCCGGAGCAGGAGCGATCCGGCCGGTGGGGGAAAAGTTGCCGGTGCCACTCTCTGGCTCCCGCGGATGCAACGAGTACTTATTGGTGTGGATGACACCGATACTCCCGATGAGGGAGCAACATGGACGCTGGTGCACAACATTGCCCGGGCCGTAGAGGATGAACGTTCCCTCTACCTGTCGCATACCATTGTCCAGCTCTTCCCGGTTCCTTACCGCACAAAAAACTGTGTAGGGCTTGTTGCAGAATTCGCAACCAATGATCCTGATGGGCTGGTTGATAGATTCCACCGGCTGCTGGAGAAGTATACCCTGTCCGCGAAGACCGGAATGGCGGTTTATACCGGTTTTTCCCTCCCGGAAAACCTGCTCGCGTACGGGCGGAAGGTTAAGCGGGGCGAGGTCGACGCCGGCCTGCTGGAGACAATAAAGGATCCCCGGCTGCGGCTTGTCATGAACGGCCGTGGCATTGTCGGGGCCGTAGCAGCAATCCCCTTTTATACGAATTACGAGGAGGCGCTGGAATTATGCAGTGGAAAGACTTAAAGGCACGCCTGCTTGAGATCGGGTCGGCGAATCTGACCGGTGCCCCCGCCGACCGGTTCATTGCCCGGTCCGCAGCAGGACCGGGAGCCGGTGGCCGGGGTGCGATCTTCTTTGCAATGGGTAGTCACCGGGTCAAACTGGCTATCAATCCGGCGAGTGCCATCGAGATAGCGCACCGGGGTGATGGCCCTGCCGACCTGTATTTCGAGGGCAAGCTGATCCCGGGCCGGCTCCTTGAACCCGGACACCACTGCCCCGACCAGGCCTTCATTACGGTCACCGGCCGTTGTATCTTCAAGTGCCGGTACTGCCCGGTCCCCCGGATCGGCGGGAGACGAAAAAGCATTCAGGAGATCATGGACATGGTGGAATCCGTGCGGCACCGGATCCATGCAATCTCCCTCACGAGCGGTGTTTTGGTAAACATCGAAGAGGAGGAAGCCTATGTCCTTGAAGTGATCCGGCACCTCACATTCTTCGGTCTGCCCATCGGTGTATCGATCTATCCCTCGGACAAGACTCCCGAACGGTTAAAGGAGCTTGGTGTCACGGAAGTGAAGTTCAATATCGAGGCAGCAACGCCGGCACTCTTCGCAAAGATGTGCCCGGGACTGAATTACGAACAGATCTGGACCGCGCTTGATCGGTCGGTCGAGCTGTTCGGGAAGAACCAAGTCTTCTCCAATGTCATTATCGGCCTTGGCGAGACTGATGAGGAACTGGAAGCCTGCATCAGGAAGCTGGCTGCCCATGGTGTGATCCCGGTCCTGCGACCGCTCAACCCGGTTGCCGAGCTTACTGGTACTCCCCGGCCTTCTGCGGAACGGCTGAAAAAGTTCTTTTCCCTGCACGAAAACGCCCTTACTGATACCGGGCTCGATGCCCGTGCTGCCCTGACAATGTGTACCAATTGTGCCGGTTGCGACCTTGTACCCGGGAGGGACGAATGAAAGGCATCGATGTCATTACCGAGGCCCTGCTTGCCTGTACCGACCGACAATATACCGTCCCGGGATTCCCGATTACGGATCTTGGTGCACGCGTGAATGCCGAGATGGTGATCAACGAGAAGACTGCGCTCGAATATGCCCTTGGAGATTCGCTTGAGGGGCGCCGTGCAGCGGTGATCATCAAGAACGTTGGCGTCAATGCATGTGCCGATCCCCTTCTCCAGGCAACGGCACAGGGACTCATCGGGGGTGTTGTGCTGGTAGCCGGTGATGATCCCGATGCTGAAGGGTCGCAGACTTCGCAGGACTCGCGGTATTATGGCGAACTTGCGGCACTGCCGGTCATCGAACCCGGTACCGATTGTTGTTATACTGGCGTGGTTGCGGCACTGGAGGCCTCGGAGCGGTTCTCCCGTGTTGCCATGCTCCGGCTCACGCCGCCCCTGCTGGACGCGGAAGTGGAGTACGTTCCCGTGAAGCCGAGACAGGGGAGAGGCAGGCTCTCGGAGCGGACCTGGACCATGAACGGGCGGGTGACTGCCGCGGAGGAACTCTACCGCACCATGTTTGCATGGTCTTCTGAATCCCCCCTGAATCGCTGGGATGGCGAACCCGCAGGCGCCGGTCCCTTACCCGGGAAGACCCGGATCGTGACGGTTAATCCCCTGCCGCAGCAGGCAGCAGCGATCCGGGATGTGCGGGAGTATGGCAGGATGTTCATCCGCGATCATCGCGGGGTGCTCCCACCGGTACCGCAGAAGCGCCCCCAGTCCATGGAAGACCGGGGCTACTACAAGACGTTCTGCAGTAACTGCCCGTTCAAGGGTATGATGGGTATCCTGAAAGCGCGGAACATGGCCATGATCTGCGATGCGGGATGCTCGGTGCTTGGTATGACCCGTCCGTATGATCTCGGAGTTGCCAGTTATGGGATGGGTGCCAGCATTGCGGTGGCTGCACGGAGCACGAGAGTTGCCCTGATCGGGGATTATGCCCTGCTCCACTCCGGCCTGAACGCGCTTATCGACGTGTACGAGAAGCGTCTGCCAATGCTCTGTATCGTGATGAACAACGAGTGTACGGCAATGACCGGCAAACAACCTGCATACAACCCGATCCCGTACCTGCAGTGGGCGGACCCGGTGATCTGCCGTGCAGAGGATGTACCGACACTCGAACGCGAGCTCGTGGTAACGGACAGACCACGAACCCTCGTTGTCTCCGGGACCTGTCCGGAAGGATGCAGACATGAATCCGTTAAATATTGAGATTTGCGACGTGACACTGAGGGACGGGGAGCAGACCCCGGGTGTCTCGTTCTCCTGCAAGGAGAAGGTGGAGATTGCGACCCTGCTCGATGAGATTGGTGTTGAGATGATCGAGGCAGGCTTCCCTGCAGTATCGGAAAATGAGAAGCATTGCGTCAAGACGATTGCAAACCTCGGTCTTGATGCCCGTATCTGCGGTTTCTGTCGGGCCCGGGAACCGGATATCCAGACTGCAATCGATTGCGATATCGATATGGTGAGCATATTCATCCCGACTTCCGAACTCCATGTCCGGCTCAAGTTCAAAAAACCCCGTGAGCAGGTGCTTGAGGATTCCTTAACAATGATCGATTTTGCCCATGATCACGGGGTACAGGTCAGGTTTGCAGCAGAGGATGCATCCCGCACGGATCTTCCCTTCTTAAAAGAAGTCTACCGGGGGGCAGCAGAACACGGGGCGGCCCTGCTCAGCTTTGCTGATACCGTGGGCTGCCTCATTCCCTCCGAGATGAACCGGATCATGACGGATCTTGTCTCCTCCATTGACCGGCCATTCTGCGCCCACTGCCACAATGACATGGG
>JBAYMI010000178.1:0-5154 GCA_041663625.1 Methanoregula sp. | reverse complement strand
TCCTCATCCCGAAAGCCGAGCTCGTGCCCGGCACCGCGATGCTCCGGCTCAAGGATCTCTTCAACGTGAAGATCGCGTGGAACGGCGACACGCCCTCGTTCTCGTACGGCGGGGACTCGCTCGCTGATGCCCGGGCGGCAAAGGCCCATATCGTCCAGTGGCTCCCGGCGCAGGCATCCGTGCCCTGCACGCTCCTCACGCAGGAAGGGGAGATGAAAGGGGCCTGCGAACCGGCTGTACGCTCAGAACTGGGGAAAGTTGTCCAGTTCGAGCGGGTCGCGTTCGTGAAGATCGATGCGGTTGGTGCGGATGGGGTACGGGCGTATTTTACGCATAAGTGAAATTTTCTTTCAAGCACTTTTTGCTCTCTGCTAAAATCAGTTGATCTTTTATGTGACGCTTTTTGGGGCTCCACCCCCGCCGCGTGGGCATCGCAATGCGCCCCGTCCCCCTTGGGGGACCGGTGGCGCAAGAGGGGGGCGATCATATCTGTGGAAATTGGGCCTTTTCATGAAGAACATAATACCTGAATGAGATTCCGGAGGTAACTGATACATATATGCCCCCCTTTGATGCACCCCGCCACACCTAACAGGGACGCCTCCGGGCGGTTCAGGAACTGGTTAACCTTGCCTCAAAAAAATATCAGCGGGCGTTACCTGAATTTTCCTCATCGCCGATCTTATTGAGATCAACTACCATCTGAATAGTATCCGAATTTTGGGTGATTTTTATGAATCCCCCATAGTTTTCATAAAACCGGATTGTTTGTGGATCTCTTTTTGCATCCACTTTGACGAACCTGCAACCGATCTGTTCGGTTAATCTGAACGCAATAGCAAAAACGCGTTTCAGCATTTCACGTCCTATGCCCTGACTGCGCATTCCATCTTTTGTTGCCATCCTGGCCAGAAGTAATGCCGGATATTTATTGGGGGGATCTTCAATCTCAAGTGACATTTTTTTCACGGAGTCAGATGTGATACACCCCATAGACAGGGAGAAAAACCCGACAAGCATGGTATCTGAATGGACAAGATAGGTAGTACTGATCTTTTCCTGTTGCCGGATTTTTGCATCGTTCCTTAAAAAATCTTCAAGATCTTTGGAATCGGAACATACAAATGATGAAATATCGGAATCTTCAGATAATTTTGAAAAAATGAGAGATGTAAGATCAATTGTCATTTCGTGGTTATGGCCATTCTTTTGAGAGCTGGCGGGCTTCCCGGAAGAGTGCCCGGCTCTCTGGGGTGAAATGTTGCTTTTGGGAGTCGACGTATTTGTTGAATGCCCGGGCTTCTTCACCCCGCAAGACAGTCTCTAATTCAATATGTTTTGCCATTTCTTACCACCTTTTATATTTACGGTATTACTTGCTTTTCTATTATTAAGCTAACCTCCGTTACACTTCAAGGTACCCGATTATGATGTCCGGCTAAACTGGCATCTCTTTCCCAACTGTTTCGTACTTTCCGCATTTCGCTCCTGTTGTCAAGCGCCCGCCCCATTTCGTGAAATTTCCACAGCCAGATCAATTGCGAAAACAGGTTTGCGGTATCGCATCGCTTTGGAAAAGCCCCGCAATTTCTGGACAAGCCGCCAGCTAAAAATCTCCCGCATCCCGCTCACCTATCTCTATTGAAGCCCCCTGCATATGGTAAATATAAGATCAGGCTATGAAATTCTCAAATTTAATTGAACATGATGAAGAGGGGCGGTATGTTGTGGAATGCACCGATCTGCCGGGATGCATGACTGAAGGCGACACTCTCATTGAAGCAATTGAAAATATCAATGAAGCAATTGTCGGTTGCATCAAGTCCCGGTTACCCCTTTAACCCGATTTGCCCAGCGAGGCCCCGACGAGGCGGCCGAGCGACCCCCGCAGGGGTGGGCTTGCTCATTTTGGAAAAGCCATGCAATTTCTGGATACTCAACCCGCTGTTTTTCCAGAGCCACGTGTGAACCACATGGCTGCATGAAAATTTCAGCGGACGATGACTGAAATTTTCTGCCCGGAAGAAACCATTTCGATATACTAACGCTCCCGGGCTTACATTGCACTCGTGGAGCGAGGGTCGGGCGGTGTACTTCCCGTGCGAACAAACCAACGCTATTCAGGTAAGGACTGTCGGAAATTTTCTCCTGGACCTGTTGGTCACGGGCGGTAAAATATCAAGGTACACCGTCCTACCCCCCCAGCCCCCTCCCATTTCCGAACCGGATTCATGCAGTTTTACGGGATGACTGAGGGGATTGTCCTGGCTCCGGGAGGAGCGGGTGTCGGGCGGTGTACAACCATGGTGCATGACAGATGCCCTATCAAAAAGGGATTTCTCCAGAGCAAAATTTTCTTATCAGACCCTAAAAGACGTGAATGCCTTTCAGCAGGAGCAGTCTCCCCGTACTTTTTTTAGTATTCCTGCCCTATGTGTATAGACAATCATGTCAGGCACGGAGATCATGAACAGTACAGCAGGTGTTAAAGAGTCCCGCGAGAAGCTCGTCTTCCACGGCCTCTGCGTGGATTTTCTCATCCTGGTCCCGGAGACTGTTGCGGTCATCCTCTCCGGATCTGCTGCCCTCCTGTCCGATGTCTTCAAATATGCCAATGAGGTCCTGGCCACTCTCTTTGCCCTTATGATCATCCGGCGGATGAAAGCCGGCGGGAAGTTCACCTACGATTACGGCATGGGCAAGTTCGAGACCCTGACCCGAATCATCACCGGCAGCGTGATGGGTGTCTCCATCTGTATCCTCGTCCTCTTTACTATCCAGCGGCTCATGCATCCCGAGAAGTTCGAGATGGTTGCCGCGTATATCGGTATCCCGCTCATGCTCATCGCAAGCATTGCCGATTACCACCACTGGCATACCTACCAGAACCGTTCAAAAGAAGATCCTTCGCCGATCATGGAGTCGCAGTGGCGCCTGCGGCGGGCCAAGACGTTCTCCAATCTCCTCCTTCTCTTTGCGCTGTCGCTCTCGGTTCTCTGCATCCAGTACGACTGGGCGCATTATATCGACCCGATCGTCTCGTTCATCATTATCGGCTTCCTCCTGTTTGCCGGGTACCGCGAGTTCTCCTCCTCCCTTCCGGACCTCTTTGACAAGACCCTTGACGAGGAACTCCAGATAGTCATCCTCCATGAACTCGCCTCCTCGTTCGACAAGTACAATGAGTTCAACGGCGTCCGTTCGCGCCGGTCCGGGAGCAGGATCTACATCGAGATCTTCCTCGGGTTTGACCCGGAGCAGAGGATGGGGGATGTCCAGGATTTTGCCGGCTCCCTGAAACATTCCTTAGAGGCCAAGATTGCGGGCAGTGTGGTCTCTGTTGTCCTGAGCGAGGGTTGAAAAGATCTACCGGCCCGGGCACCGCATCGCACCCGACAACAGAGTCCCCATCATATCTTCCTGAAAATAATCCTGCTGACCGGCTGCATCGCCAACGATCCCCCGATGATGGGATGGTATACGTTTTCCCCGGATCCTCTACCGGTCATCCAACCCGGACAGGCCCATGCGATTGAATTATATACCTGCCTTTCTCAACAATAGTAAGTACCTTGCATAGCAAGATACTGTGTTAAACACTTGACACGTGCAGGCCCGGGCATTCTACCCTCTGCACTCTCCCCTGGTGCCGCAACATCCGCGGTGCCGGGGACCGGGCATGCCACGGGGCCAGGGAGATCCCATGAATATCCAGTTCAAAAAAGGCGTACTCGAGATCTGCGTTCTCTCCGTTCTGGCACACAAGGACTGCTATGGCTACGAACTGGTGGGCGAGATCTCTAAAAGGATCGATATCTCCGAAGGTACGATTTACCCGCTCCTGCGGCGCCTCAAGGATGAAGGTTACGTCACGACCTACCTGCAGGAATCGGTGGAAGGCCCGCCCCGGAAATATTACCGTCTCACGGAAAGTGGAAGGACTGAAGAACATGACCAGAAAGAAGAATGGATGCGGTTTGCGTCATCGGTGAACGCGCTCCTGGAAGGAACAAACGATGCTGCAGACTGAACAGGAATATATCCGGATCTTAAGGAGCCGGCTTGAGGGCACGCTCCCCCACGACGAACTCGACGACATCCTCTTCGATTACACCGAGCACTTCCGGATCGGCAAAGCGAACGGGCGGTCGGAAGAAGAACTGTACCGCTCGCTCGGGTCACCCGATGATGTGGCACGCGAGATACGGGCCACCCACTTCGTGAAGAAGGCAGAGGATACCAGGAGCTGCAGGAACATCTTCCACGCGGTACTGGCAACCCTCGGTCTCGGTCTCTTCAACCTGGTCTTTGTACTCATCCCGTTCATCCTGCTCGTGGTCCTGCTGCTCGTGGTATTCATACTCGGTATCGTGTTCACGATCGTCGGGCCTGTGGCGTTCTTCTACTCGGTCCTGCAGATCGCGGGCATCCCGGCATTCGCGATCTGGCTGTCACCTGCCGCAGGAGCGTTCTTCTCCATCGGCATCACCTCGTTCGGCCTCCTGCTCGTGCTCGGCGATTACTACCTGGCACGGTTCTTCTACCGCATCGGTATCCGGTACCTCAAGTGGAACATCGGGGTCATCAGCGGAACGGAGAGTGTCCCATGAGTACCGATAAACAAAAATCAGAATCGTCCGCCTGCATTGCCTGCGGTCTCCGGTTCAGGGGCATCAGCGCGACCCGGATCATCCTCTGGCTGGGCGCGATCACTCTCGTATCGTTCGCCATCGGGTTTGGTATCCTGGCGCTCTCCGGGAATTTCCCTCCAACGTCCGGGCATGACCTCACACCCTTCCGGCAGGGTTCCACGCTCGTTCCCAATACCACGACGGTCCCGCTGGACGGGGCCGTGGCCGGTGACGTGAAACTCACCCTCGGTGCGGGGGATCTCACCCTGCAGGGAAGTGCGCCGGATGACGCACTGATGGAGGCCACGATCTTCTCACAAGCCGCCGAATGGCAGCCGGAACTGGTCCAGACCACGAACGCCTCCCGGAAATTCGTTACCCTGACCGAGAAGGGACACAAGGGAAAGGAATGGTTTGCCGTGGACTCTCCCAACAGCTGGGATATCGACCTGAACAACAAGATCCCGATCCGGCTTGACGTGACGGTCGGGGCCGGGGACTGCCTGGTCAGCCTCGGCTCGCT
>JBAYMI010000177.1:0-5177 GCA_041663625.1 Methanoregula sp. | reverse complement strand
GTCTCAGCATCACTGCAAAATACAACGGGCCCTGTAAATATCTCCGCGGGCTTCATCACGATAGATGCACTTCCCACGATGAGGACCGGGGAGGTTTACGTCATCACCGGAACGACCAGTCTCGCACCGGGGGAGGAGATCATGATGCAGGTCTATCCTGCATCAGGTTTCGATCTCCTGCTCGACAAAAACAAAGGTCAGACAGGGGATTTTTCCGGGGCAGCCGCGATGACAACCGTAGCAGCCGGGAGTGGCGGGGAGAACCTCTGGTCATTCGAACTCCAGACATACCATTTTGAAGCTGACCAGTATATCGTAACGGTGAATAACGATTCATACGACTTTGAAGCGGGTGCGTTTGTTCCTGGCGATCTGTCGTGCTCGAGAAAATTTACGCTGGAAGGCTGATAATTTATGAAACGAATTACCTATCTTACCTGTACCCTTGTCGTGGCCTGCATGGTGGCCGCGATGGTCGGGTGGTCGATGGCAGCCGGAAACTTCCTTATCCCGGTCATCGCCATCCCGCTCGGGATCATCGTCATCCTTGCCTGCAGGGCACAGGTTGACATCGTAATCGCAGATGAACGGGAGAACCGGATCCGGGGCAGGGCAGCGCTCCGCACCCTTGAAGTCGTTGCTATCGGGGGAGCGATTGCCGCAATCATCCTGTATTCCTATATCGTGAGTATCCCGCTCACCCCCATCATCACCGGAAAACTGGTCATCGGGGATGACGGGACACAGTCTATGACGATCGCCGAGTATAAGCCGGGGAGTGTTCCGGGCCCGGACACCCTTGTCCGGTCAACGACCATAAACGACCTGAGTTCGATGAACGAGAGCGAGGCGTTTGCGTACAGTTCCTATGTCCGCGAAGGGTTCAAGGAGAACGAGAACCGCGGCCTTGCAGGAATGACGATCGCGGGTTGCCTTCTTGCCATGCTTGCGATCTTCGGAGCGTTTTATCTTTATTACAACCGAAAGTACTAACCACAGGGTACCATGAAGAACAGGATCAAGGTCCTCCGGGCCGAGAGGGACATGACGCAGGAGCAGCTCGCAGAGCTCGCCGGCGTGACCCGGAACACGATCATCTCCATGGAGAAGAACAAGTACTCCCCCTCCCTTAAGCTCGCGTACCGGATCGCCCATATTTTTGGCGTAGGTATCGATGACATTTTTACCTATGAAGAGGAGATCGACGGCCCGTCCGGCGATGATGAGTGATCCTTGCAGGATTATTGAACAGGCACTCACTTCTTTTCAGCAGGCATCTCCCGTGCATGGCAGCCGTCCGCAACGAGTGCAGCACTGCCGAGCTCCTTCCCCACACGGAGACGGAGCTGTGCCACGGCTTCGTTCCCGATGACCTGATCGGCCCGACCACACCGGCAAGGATTGCTGCATACACACCGTTTCCACACCCGATCTCAAGCACCCGCGCTCCCAACCGTATCCCGAGTCTCTGGTAACTCTAGCGTTTGCATTCCTGGAAAAACGGTATGGAATGGATCGGGTCGAGATACGAGACAAAGGAGTGGGCATCTCTTGCGCCGTCAACAACGGCAAAATCGGAAGCAAATGAGTCCATGGCATTCATGAATGTTTTTGACTACTACCATTGCTGGTTGTGCCATTTTAAAATTTGGCAGAATTGCTTCATGATAATCGGGCCGGGACGAATGGGATCAGGGAAGGAGAGTACCACGGGAACGGGATCTTCTGCCCGCGGATACAGACGGGGATGGAATTCCAGAACTGACGATTGCCTGACAGGTGCGCGAACGGACCGGGCGTCAGCACACCCTATTCGGCCCACGTCATTTCTGCCGGATAAAAATATTCTCAATCGGGACACCGAACAGGTCGGACATCCTGAAGGCGAGGCTCAGCGAGGGATCGTAGCGCTCGTTCTCGATCGCGATGATGGTGTGTCGTGTGACACCAAGTTTCTCTGCAAGTTGTTCCTGCGTGAGTTCGTGCACCGCCCGGAAGATCCGCAGCTTGTTCTTCATGGCCCGTTCCCGCGGAGCGTATGCGAGTAGTACACCGAGGTCATGATGTACACGATAGAGAGCGTGACGAGGAACGCGGCGATGGTCAGGCCGGCCTGGTCGTAGTTGTTGCCGGGGCTGCTGGCCGTGATGAGGACAATGCCGATCACGGCAAAGAGAATTGCGGTGACGTTCAGGGTTAAGCTCGCGGCTTTTTGTCCCACGAGACTTGTCCATTCGTCTTCGATGACGGGACTGACGCTCCGTTTGAGATACCAGATGAGGATGCCTGCGACACACATGGAGACAACAGCAATCGCTGCAATCCCGGACTTTACGCCGTACATGACGCCGGCCATCATGGCGATGAAACAGGTGGTCCCGGCAATAATTGCATGGTTTTTCTGCATGACCACATCCCCATTCAGATCGCGTAGACCACGATGATCCCGAGTGTCATGAGGATGCACGCACCCATCCAGAGCACGGTCCGCGTTGACGAGCCGGAGGTCTCTTTGTCCGCGAACGGGTACGAGACGATGAACCCCATGTAGATGATGATGTACAGGATCATGGCAGACGAGAGCTGGGCTGCCGGGACAAGGAGGACATTTTTCAAAACCACGGTGAGAAGGATAAGACAGATCCCGGTAGTGAGCGGGACGATGAGGCGCCCGTTCGCCAGTACAGAGGGAATGCGATGACAGAAGCCGGTCATGGGACACCCCCCTCGCCACATATATACTTACGAGAAGTCATGTTAAGTATTATCTACATTTTGGTATTAAAACTTACCATTGTGAAGGCAGAAGACTGATCAAACGCTACCAACACAGGACTTCCATTTTTCAGGCGGGGTCCGGGACTTACAAACCCCTTGGAAATTATATCCTCTAAAATCGCTCCGTTTGCCAATCGGAGCCCATTTTAAAAAACCACTTTTTTGATAGTCGCGTTTTTTTGCGAATTATAGAGTACTGGTTTTGAACAAGGGATGAATTTACGGTATTTTGCCCATATGAGGGGCATTCCAGCCCCTAAAAAACGTCTAAATATTGCCTATTGAATCAACGATGAGCTGAGATCCTGTGGAAAAGGCTGTCCAAAGAAATGGCGGGGGGTCGGATCCGGGGCAGTTCCATTAAAGTGACATGTCCGATATCAGGATGCAAAACACGTCTATAATTACAGGACTCAGCTGCTTCAGTGCGAATGCACCGGCAGCCCGTCGTGATCGTGCTCATCAATATGGTGATACTCCGGTCCCGATGCAGAGACCGGATCAACATGAATGGTAGCATCGGAAAGATACTTCAGGTGGTGAAGTAGTTCGTGCCGGAACTCTTTTGCAATCGCGTGGCCGCTCTCCACCGTGAGCGAGGAATCGACCGTAATGTTGATCTCCGCGTGAAGCCGGTGCCCGAGCCACCGGACCCTGACATCGGTGATCGCCATCACACCTTCCACATGGGAGGCAGTATGGCGAATCTCATCGGTCACGGCCGGGTCAACACCATCCAAGAGCCGGGTGAAGATCGTCTTTGCGGAGTCCCAGACGATCCAGAAGATCATCGCCGTGATGATGAGCCCGATCACCGGGTCGGCAAGCGGGAACCCGAGATACACACCAACCGCACCGACAAGGACCGCAAGGCTCGTCCACCCGTCCGTCCGTGCATGGTAGCCGTCCGCAACGAGCGCTGCACTGCCGATCTCAGTTCCCACACGGATGCGGAGCTGGGCCACGGCCTCGTTCCCGACAAACCCGATAATGGCTGCCGCTGCTACCGCCCAGAGGAAGGTCACTTCCTGCGGGTGGAAGAGCCGGTCAATGGAGACGTACCCGGCAACAAGCGCCGATACCAGGATCATCAAAACGACAAAGACACCGGCAAGGTCCTCGACCCGGCCATACCCGTACGTGAACCGTTTCGTGGGTTTCCACCGGGCGAGCATGAACGCGAAGAGGAGCGGGATCGCGGTGAGGGCATCGCCGAAATTGTGGATGGTGTCGGCAAGCAGTGCGATGCTGCCGGAGTACCAGACAATGATCACCTGGATGAATGCGGTGACGAACAGGCCGGCAAACGACCACTTGACTGCCCGGATGCCTCGGTCGGTTGTCAGGATGGACGGATCGACGATGCCGTGCGTGTGGGCATGGCCGTGATTCCCGTGATAATGCCCATGAGAATGATCATGATCGTGTTCGTCATCCTCATGATGTTCGTGATCTTCAGCAGGAAGGATCATGTTTCTTTGCCTCTTCGGTCATATTCAGGCTGGCCACGCTGATGGTATTGCCGCTCTCCTTGCAATACGCGTCCACCCGGACCGCGACCCGATCAACCATCCGTTCGGTTGTCAGGATGAGCGAGTCCTGGCCCCGCAGCGCCCGCAGGATGCACTTGTCGATGACACCGTAGGTGAACTCCAGCGGCACCTGCTCGCGTTCGGCGCACTGCTTTGCCCGCGTCCCCATCGCCCCGACCGCGAGACCCTTGCGGGCCTTCACCCACGATGCCAGCATGCCGGTACCGCCCTCGTCCACATTATAGACCGTGATCGTGCCGGGCAACAGGTGGCAGCAGGAGCCGTGGGTGTGCTGCTCGATGATGTGGACCATGTCGAGCACGCTCCGGGGCTTCCGTCCGGGGATCGTAAACCCGCGTTTCTCCAGTTCGGCAGAGAGTTCGAGCAGGGTCGGGACCGAGAGGTGGGCCATGCGGACATACTTCGTGTTCCCGAACGCCACGTCCGGCACGTCCTCCTTGATGATCTGCCCGTCCATCAGGAGAATGGCCCGGTCCGCCCACGGGTAGGCCAGTTCCACATCGTGAGTGGATATGACGATCGTCTTGCCGTCGTGGTTCAGCTCATCGAGGAGTTCCATGAGGTCTTCCGAACCGGAAGGATCGAGGCCGGTGGTCGGTTCGTCAAAGACCAGCACGTCCGGGTCCATAGCCAGTACGCCGGCAATCGCAACCCGCTTCTTCTCTCCTCCCGAGAGATGGTGGGGAGGCCGTCGCTCGAAACCCTCAAGACCGACCTGACGGAGGGCGACTGCCACCGCATCTTTCACGGCCGCCTCGTCATACCCGAGATTGGTCGGCCCGAATGCCACATCCTGGTACACGGTCGGGGCAATGATCTGCCGGTCCGGGTTCTGGAGTAGGAACC
>JBAYMI010000176.1:0-5193 GCA_041663625.1 Methanoregula sp. | reverse complement strand
TCTGGAGAAACAGGGGAACTCCGTGCTGGTTTGAGGCCATCCCAAGGACAAACCGTTTCAGATCCCATCTCCCGTCTTTGGGATATCCGTAAGTAATCCCGATTTCTCCGACATTGAAATCTGATTCGTATTCTCCCGTAACGCTGAAGTTTGTGGTATCTACGTGCACACAGTGCGAGCCGAACTCGGTCGGCAATAAGCATTCGGCGACTATCTCATTGAACAACTCCGTTGGACCATATGCCGCTATGGCGTCCAGTGTCCGACCAAGTACATCGTCGTTCAGGTCATCACGCGTTACCCCGGATCCAAGTAGCCGACTCACTGCAATATCGTCAAAAAAATCGGGAAATAGATACAAGCGACGTTCGATGAATCCTAACCCATTGATCGCCATTGCTTTGACTATCTGAGAATGGCTCACGTTATG
Organism: Methanoregula sp.; assembly: GCA_041663625.1. Lineage (GTDB taxonomy): Archaea > Halobacteriota > Methanomicrobia > Methanomicrobiales > Methanospirillaceae > Methanoregula. The sequence goes on along the minus strand of JBAYMI010000176.1, from coordinate 4,763 downwards.
GTGACGGGTTTTCGGAAGGGCTCGATCTATTACTCCGGCTATGCCAAGGGCATCATACGCTCCGGCTACTATGCCGTAATGGGCTATGGTTTTGATGGACTCATCATCAAATCCATCGTACAGGGGCATATTTTACGTTATTGGCTCAAGGTACAAAGATCTTGTGCTCGATAAAAATCTGGCACCAGGTTTTTTTACTGCGGATTGTCGGCAATATACACAAATACTTATATTCCTTATCGGGATATGATATGGCCGAAAAAACTACAAAGGAACAAAACAACTCTGATGCTCAATCTCGTCGTGTTCTAAGTGGCAATGAATTTGAACGCGAAATTTTTGATTATATCAAAAAAGAGATCGGAGATAATCCGAATGTATCCATACTTAAACCAAAAACGCATGTCTATCCTCCAGGTTCAGATCGAGACTATGAATTTTCTTGTATGCAAATTTTGACACCCCATGGGGATGTCATTGGGGATACAGATATCGTTATTTTTGATAGGAAGAGAAACAAACCGTTGATACTCGTAAGCTGTAAAATATCCCTCAGGGAGAGAATGTCCCAATCTCTTTTTCATTGGTTCCTTTATAAAGCAGAAAAAGATCCTGAAATTAAATTATTTTTTGTCACAAAAGATCCCGACCTAGAATTTGGAACCAGAGAGAATCCCCGAAAATGGGGGGTTCTTGCGGCCCATCTTGGAGTCTATTGTTACTCTCAGAATCCACTGACGGAAAGCTGGGGAACGGTATATCCATTTAAAAACATGATTAAGGATCTCAAACGAATGGCGAGGATTAAGAAAGCAAAGAGAATAACGAACAAAGTAAAAAAGCATTGATACTTTCACGGTGCGCAACAATGGTTATATTGCTCAATCGATTTATTACGATAGCGAGGAAAAATCGTGAATGAAAACGAAATTTTTTTCCAACACGATCGAATTCTTATCATCAACGATGACATATTCAAAACGAAGACAATCAAACAAAAATCCGTTGATTTAATAGTTACCTCACCACCCTATAATGTCGATATTAAATACAATTTACACGACGACAAAATTAGTTATGACCAATACAAAGAATTCAGTAAAAAATGGATGAACCGCTGTTATGAATGGCTCAAAGATGATGGGAGATTTTGTCTGAATATACCCCTTGATAAAAACAAAGGTGGCCTGCAAAGTGTTGGTGCCGATTTAACCAGGATCGCAACGAAGGAAGTCGGATTTAAGTATCAATCAACAATCGTTTGGAACGAAGGAAACATTTCCCGGAGAACCGCTTGGGGTTCATGGATGAGTGCATCCGCTCCCTATGTAATTGCTCCTGTGGAATTGATTGTAATATTATACAAAAATACGTGGAAGAAAACCAGCGGATCAAAAGAATCTGATATATCAAAAAAGGAATTCACAGACTGGACGAATGGCCTTTGGACATTCAATGGTGAGAAGAAGAATAAAATCGGACATCCCGCACCATTCCCCGTTGAATTACCCCGTCGGTGTATCAAACTTTTTAGTTATGTTGGAGATACCGTACTCGATCCGTTTCTTGGAAGCGGATCAACCCTTGTTGCATCTTATCTTAATAACCGCATAGGCATCGGAATAGATATCGATGAACACTATTGTAAAATTGCTGTTGACCGACTGAAAAAAGAATGTGGGATAAGTCAGACAAACATAGGAAAATTCTTAGATGACTCTGAAGTTAAAAATAAAACCAAGATGAAAGGCACAACTCAGTCAGATATTATTCTGCAATATTTCAAAAATCATCCATCAAAAACTATTCATTATGATGATGTTCGTGAATGGATCAAGGAAGAAACAATGAAACATTCCATTACAGAAATCAAGGCTTTTGAAAAGGTTATGCGTACTCTGGCAAAAGAAGGAAAAATTATTAAAATTGCTCCCGGTCTTTTCAAGTTTAAAACATAGTAAAAAATGACCTTTTTCTTACATATCTAAAGTTTAATATTTTACATCATCAGAAAGGAAGGTATGTCTACTCCATCTACGAGTCCCCTTCGTGATTATGTCTTTACTACTCTGACTGAAATTCAAGATGGTATAACCAATGGTGGACAACTTCACGGCCCTGTCCAGTTTGAATTAAATACCGTTACTGAAACGGTCAAAGGTGGGAAAATTGACATTCGTGTACTAAATCTTGGCGCTGACGCTACTGCACAACAAACACAAAAGGTATCTTTCGCAGTATCATTTCCTTCTGAAGCAGAAATTGCCTCAGAGGCCGCAATAAAAGCCAAAGCAGATTATGAAAGAGCATATAACGAGAAAATCAGTCAAGCGTTAATCCATACCGAAGTCAGGATTCCACCACGGTAAAAAAAGAGTTCCTGCTTCCCCGATCGCGAAAATCTTAGGATGATGTTCCCATAAATTGTCGCGGATTTACATCAGCGGTTCCTGTACACTTATTGGATAATTAAAAAAAATTTACTGATACTCCGGTGGCTGGACCGCCTTTGGCAGCCCGCCTTTGAAGTGCTGCTGGATCTTGTTGTAATACTGCCGGAGGTTGTCGTTCATCGTCGGGTGGACCTTCTGCTGGGCCGCTTCGAAGTGCTTCCTGGCAACCGTCGATGCCCCGTCGCGGAGGGCCAGCATGCCGGCCTCCCGGCAGAGGGCTTCGAGATCCGATCCTACAAAGCCTTCCGTTACACCGGCAAGGTCCGTGGCAAGGCGCTCGCGGGCCGGGTCGGTGAAGGTGAGTTTCTTCTCATTGAGCAGTTCAAGGAACCGCCTCCTCCGCATGCCGACAGGAAGGCCCGTGCTGTCCTCCTTTGCCGGTGTGAGCGCTGCCTTCACATCAGCGGCAGTGACCTCCTTGCCTTTGCCGAGTTTCTCGACCAGTTCCCCGAGTGCGTCCTCGCTGAACCGTTCGGTCAGTTTCACGACCTCTTCGAGCGTGGATTCTTCGACGGGCATGAACCGGGTGTGGATGCCGATGATCTTCTTCCGGTCATCAGGCCCGGGTTCGCCGATATAGACCAGCCGGTCGAACCGTCCCGCACGCAGGAGCGCCGGGTCCACGATGTCCGGCCGGTTCGTCGCACCCATGACCACAACGTCCCCGAGCTCCTCCAGGCCATCCATCTCGGTGAGGATCTGGTTGAGCACGTTGTCAATCACGTGCGAGTCGCTGCTTGTCCCACGGGCCGGGGCCAGCGCATCGATCTCATCGAAGAAGATGATCGAAGGAGAGACCTGGCGGGCCTTCTTGAAGATCTCGCGGACCGCCCGCTCGCTCTCGCCCACCCACTTGGAGAGGAGCTGGGGCCCCCGGACCGGGATGAAGTTGGCACCGCTCTCGCTTGCCACCGCTTTGGCGATCAGGGTCTTGCCCGTGCCGGGCGGACCGTAGAGAAGGATTCCCCGCGGGGGTTCGATCCCGAGGTCCTCGAACTTCTGCCGGTCGGTGAGCGGGAGCTCGATCGCTTCCCGCACCTCGGTCTTGGCGGAATCGAGGCCACCCACATTCTGCCAGCCAACGTGCGAGACCTCGAGCATCACTTCCCGCATCGCGCTCGGGCCCACGTCGCGCTGGGCACTCCTGAAGTCACTTGCCAGCACCTTGAGCCGGTCGAGCACTTCCGGCGGGATCTCTTCCGCATCGAGGTCCAGTTCCGGAAGGTAGCGCCGGAGTGCACGGATAGCTGCCTCACGGGCAAGGGCTGCAAGGTCTGCACCAACGAACCCATGAGTCTGCTGGGCGAGGCTGTCGAGGCTCACATCCTCGGCAAGCGGCATGCCCCGGGTGTGGATCTTCATGATCTCGATCCGGTCAGGCTCGCCCGGCACGCCGATCTCGATCTCCCGGTCGAACCGGCCGGGCCTGCGGAGGGCAGCATCGATTGCGTCAACGCGGTTCGTTGCCCCGATGACCACGACCTGGCCGCGTTCCTCCAGGCCGTCCATCATGGTCAGGAGCTGGGCAACCACCCGGCGCTCCACTTCCCCGGTCACTTCTTCGCGCCTGGGTGCAATGGAATCGAGCTCGTCGATGAAGATGATCGAGGGCGCGTTCTCGCGGGCCTCCTCGAAGACCTCGCGGAGGCGCTGCTCGGATTCCCCGTAATATTTCGAGATCACTTCAGGCCCGGCAATCGAGATGAAGTGCGCCCCGCTCTCGCTTGCCACCGCCTTTGCAATCAGGGTCTTGCCGGTACCGGGCGGGCCATAGAGAAGCACGCCCTTGGGCGGTTCGATCCCGAGCTTCTGGAAGAGTTCCGGGTGCCGGAGCGGGAGCTCGATCGTCTCGCGAAGGCGCTGGAGTTCGTCCTTTAAGCCCCCGATATCTTCGTAGCTGAACCGTTTTATGCCCTCGAACCCGGCAGCCGGCTTGTCCGAGAACTCGATCGACGTATTCTTGGTGATGATGACGGCTTCCGCGGGCTCGACCTCGACCACCTTGAAGCCGATGATCTGCGGCTGGATGAACGGCAGGCCAAGCATAACCGGGACGGTATCATTCAGGACAACCGGGAAATCGATCAGGCCGTTCACCACGTGCGGGTTGTTGGCGATCGGGATCTTCTTCGGGAGATCCTCAGGGGGAGCAAGAACAACGCGTTTTGCCTCGATCTCGTCGGTGATTTTTGCAACGGTGACCGTGTCGTTGATGCTGACGCCGGCGTTGATCCGGGTAAAATTATCGATCCGGATCTTGCGCTGGTTCCAGTCCTCGACAAGGGACCGCCAGACTTTTGCGACGGTCCG
>JBAYMI010000175.1:0-5210 GCA_041663625.1 Methanoregula sp. | reverse complement strand
GCTGCAAACTGAAAGTCCCGCGCCAGGCAGACCTTGCCTGCGGGAACTGGGGTGTCATCGGCGACAAGGCCGGTAAGGCAACCTTTGTTGAGGTCTGCTCCGAGAAGGGGGCAAAACTTCTTGACGGAGCTGTCAAGGCCAAGAAACTTACCACGGAAGCGGCAAACCCCAAGGGTGTCGAGATCCGCGGAAAGGTTGAAGGTGCAATGTACAAGCTCGGCGACAAGTGGCGCAAGCACGACTTCGAGGCACTTGCACCGGTTCTCTGGGATACTATTGCCAAGGAGACCGGCCGCTGCATGAAATGCCTGGCGTGCATCGAGCATTGTCCGGTTTGTGTCACTCGTGCTGACAAGTACAGCCAGCCCGACCTGATGGTCCGCCATGGTTTCATCCCGGCCGACCCGATGTTCCACCTGCGCCGGTTTGCGCACATCTCCGACTCCTGCATCAACTGCGGGCAGTGCGAAGAATGCTGCCCGTGTGAAATACCGCTTGCGCTCTTCAGCCATGCGATCCGCACGGAGGCAGATAAGTTCTACGAACCGAAGCTGGGGAAGTCAGCTTACACCAACTAATTTTTTCACGATAGTCGCCCTTGTACCGGTAACCGGGCGCGGTCCCCATTCGACAGGGATCGCTCCCCGTTTCCCGATTTTTTCCGGCTGGAATGCCCGTGAAGGTCACGCTCCTGTTTCATAGCGGACAGTGACGTTCCGGCCGGACCGGGGCCGTCTGGTTCTCAATTACGATCTGCAATTGAACCGGATCGCGATTTCCCGGCCGGGAGCGCATAGCGCCGCTCGTGGTACCCTGTTGAAGGATCGTTCACCAAGCCCATAAGCCCGATCCGTCAGTGCGAAGGTACCCCTTAGTGATCCGACCTTTTCTCTTCCTCCATACAACCTCAGTATCACTCATTATTCCTCCGTGAATCCTGGTAGTGTATACTACCTGCCAAAAACCTGAGTGAATAGTTACACCGTTATCAGCATCGCAATCGATCTCCGGCAAAAAAATTTCAACCACCCCCTCACCCCCTGCTCAATTTTTTTCAGGCAGGGTCTGGTTGATCGGCAAACCATCTCACGCCGGTAAATCAAAAATTTTGTAGCATGTACATACATATTGTCGGATAATTATCCGATAATCGCCTCATCAACTGACACCTCATGATCGCGATTGAACATTTTTCAGCAGAGTCTGCTTGAAAAAAAATGCTCTGGAGAATACCTTAATCCAGACAAATTGTATGAATCCAGTACGTCGCTGAAATTTCCTCTGTGAATAGTGGATAGCCAGCGACTCGTATCACATCACATCCTCTTGAAACTTTGAAGAACCGTAACAAACGTAACGGATTTGAGTTTTTTAAAAATCCCTTCCCGGACGAAGAGCCGGATGAGATCAAACCGGAACCACTCTTCGTCAATCATTCCGGGATCACTTAGACCACGGGCCAGGAAAATCCATTGAAGAGACATTCGGATATTCTTGGGCAGTGACGTTCAGCAGGTACCGGATCGCAATGTTTCTGGATGATATCTTAGTATTCGACTGGCTTTTTTGCCATATAGTGACCCTATCCGGCGCCCGCTGCCTGTTTAGATCTTACGCGTTTCTTTAGTTCGGGTTCAGATTTAGTGAAGTACTGAACCTGCACGAAACAGACCCGTTCTCCGGATTCCCACGGGAGAAAACTGCCGATACCCATAAATTTTTTACCTTGAATAAAAGAGATCCAGATATTGTCCCGACCTGGTACGGGGGGATGATCCCCCTTCTCCGGAGCATCGGTGCAACGACACGTGAATTCCTGTAAGGAGATGAAAAACAATGAAAACTGAAGATGCAAAGAAGATCATTGCAACCGCAATCGACCGGGAAGTTGAGTCATACACGTTTTACCGCAGCGTTGCCGACAGGGTCAAGGACCCGGTGTTAAAATCGCTGTTCGCAGAACTTGCCGGGGATGAGAAGAAGCACCGCGAGTTCCTGCAGGGGATGCTCACGAAGGATATCTCAGCAATGAAGTTCAGTCCCTCGCACGACTACAAGGTTGGTGATTCTCTTCCCTCGCCTGCCCTGACCGCGGATATGAAACCTCTCGAAGGCCTTGTTGTCGCAATCAAGAAGGAACTGGAAGCCATGCAGATGTATACCCAGCTCGCAAACCTGGCCAAGGATACCGAGACGCAGTTCCTCTTTTCCCAGCTGGCGAACATGGAACGGGGTCACAAGGCACGGTTAGAGGACATTTACACCAACATGGCATTCCCGGAAAAATGGTGAGGGAGACTGCATGAGCACCGGTGATCTCACCGGTAATGATTATTTTCCCATCAGCGATCCGGGGGAACCCTCATGATGAGCGGCCGGATCCGCCATGGATCCGGGTTCTGCCCCCCATTCGTTCCGGTGTTCCGGACAAAAATACGAACGCTTTTCATTAACCCTGTTTGTTTTGGGATGCCTGTGTGGCCCCTCACTAAAAATCGTTGGAGTCCGTTTTCCCGGCCGGTTATTCCTGGATGGATTGTCATGAATCGTATTCAGCAGAATCCTCTTCTGGCTCTATCGTTATCCTCATGAAGGATCTCCGATTCGATCCTCCGGGGGGTTGCCGGTAATTTCTTTACGGGACGGGAACCCGCATGCTGCCAGGATCTCCTGGGTATCTATCTGGTATTTGTCAGTGGAACGGGCAGCCCGGTCAGACAGCATCATGATGCATACCGGCAGCCTCATCCCGAACATATCCATCTCGGGGATACCGGAAAATCTCATGCCTGCATAATTTTTCCAGGTGGTGCGATCAACGCTGATTCCCATGGCGTCAATTATCCGGGCCGCACGGCTGGCATGCATGGTGGCGGACAGGGATGTGAAGAGATCTATGACCGGTGAACCGATCCGGGTGCCAGGGTAGAATGGTTCATCCGCGTAACATAACGTCCCGCAGGATTTACAGGTGAACCGCTTCACACGGACCCTGACAATGCGTTCGTTCTCATTCTCCGTCAGGGTGGCAAACTTCTTGGTTCTCGTATCATGTCCCGTTACGGCTCCCCCGCACCGCGGGCATCCGGGGCATGTTGTGAATTCCAGATCATCAAATACCAGGACCGCGGCCTGGATGAGATCTTTCATCATGGGAGATATGCGGGGCGGGTGCATGGGTGTACCTCCTGTAATTCTATGTTCTGCGCAAGTGTTGTGCACTATTGCTGCGCGCTTCGATCTCTGGCTGATCATATCTTTATAAACTCCCTCATAAATACCCACTGTTAATCATCATATAATAAAAATAAACCATATTCATTTAATAAGGGATTTTGTGAACGCTTAGTGTTCGAGGTTAGAATATGGATTTGAACTATGTACCAAGCACCTGTCCCTATTGCGGAACCGGTTGCGGGATCAATCTTGTTGTCAAGGATGGTCGTGTCATGGGTATCTCGCCCTGGCACCGTAACCCGGTCAATGAGGGCAAGGTCTGTATCCGCGGCAACAAGTCGTTCGAGTTTGTCAACAGCCAGGAGCGTATCGCCGCCCCGCTGATCAAGAAAGACGGCAAGTTCGTTGAGGCAAGCTGGGAAGATGCCTACAAGGAGATCGCAGGCCAGCTCAAGTCCGTGAAGGGCGATGAGATCGGCTGCGTAGCATCTGCCCGTACCTGCAACGAGGATAACTACGTTTTTAAGAACTTTGCAGAAAACGTGGTCAGGACCGCCAACATCGACTCATGCGGCCGCGGCTGCAATACCGCAGCAGTCAGGGGTCTTGCCGAGGCATTCGGCAAGGGTACCATGACCAACTCGATCACCGACATATCGGAAGCAAAGGCAATCCTTGTCATCGGCAGCAACCCGCTCGATGAGAATCCCCTTGCAGGCCGCCGGGTTATCATGGCCAGGAAGAATGGTGCCAGGGTCATCGTTGCCGATGCACAGACCACCGCGACTGCGAAGATCGCAGACCTCCATATCGCGATCAACCCCGGCACGGAAGTTGCGTTCCTCAACGGTGTCGCAGCGGCCATTATCAGCCAGGGCCGTGAGAACAAGGACTTCATTGCCAGGAAGACAACCGGTTTCGAGAAGTGCAAGGCAGCAGTAGCCCCGTGCACTCCCGACGCAGTTGCAAAGATCTGTGGGATCCCCGCAGAGACCATCGCCAAGGCAGCCGACCTGTTCACCGCAGCCCGCCCCGCATCGGTCATTACGTCTGCCGCAGCAGGATCCGGCGATCTCGTCCGCGCCTCTGCAAACCTCGCCCTCCTCACCGGCAATGTCGGTGTTGCAGGAGCAGGTGTCAACCTCCTCCGCGGCAAGAGTAATGCGCAGGGTGCCCTGGATATGGGCTGTGTTGCCGCAGACAATGCGCATACCGTCCCCGCCATGATTGAAGCGGCAGCAGCCGGTAAGATCAAGGCGCTCTATATCATGGGCGAGAACATCGCGGCCGGCGGTGCAAAGATTGCCGGCGCTCTCGACAACGTCGGGTTCATCGTGGTCCAGGACATGTTCATGACCGAGACCGCAGCAAAAGCGCATGTAGTCCTCCCGTCCGCCTCATTCGCCGAGCGCGACGGCACCGTGACCAACAGCGAACGCCGCGTCCAGCGTGTCCGGAAGGCAGTCGAGCCTATCGGATCCTCCAAGGCAGACTGGCAGATCATCAGCGAGCTTGCCAGGACCATGGGCGCCGACAAGGGCTTCACCTGCACGAGCGCCGAGCAGATCTTCAGCGAGATCGCAAAGAATGTCCCGGACTATGCCGGCATTTCCTATGCACAGCTCGAGAAGCCCGAGGCAGTCCAGTGGCCCGCAGCGGGCGGTGTCTTTGGAACAGCAGTCCTCTACAGCGACAAGTTTGCAACAAAGGATGGGAAAGGCGCTTTTGCTGCCGTTGAGTACAAGGCCGGCGAGGCCGTCAGCACCGAGTACCCTTTTACCGTAGCGGCACTGTTGCCGATGGGGACCTTGTCCCTGAACACGGGATCGATTGTCCGTGAATTCCCCGCAGCAAAGGTCACGATCAACAAGGCCGATGCGCAGAAACTCGGCATCCGGGCCGGGAACAACGTCAGGGTGTCCGGCAAGGACGGGTCAGTCACCCTGTCCGCGAACGTAACCACCGGGATCAAGGCCGGGGTCGTTTCCCTGCCGCTCACGTTTGCGGCTGCGGCTGTGAAACTCGAGAAGACG
>JBAYMI010000174.1:0-5241 GCA_041663625.1 Methanoregula sp. | reverse complement strand
TCTTTTATTGAGACGTTCCGGAAATCCGGGTACATCTGCCCGGGGTGCCCGGAACAATATCCCGACCTTCCTGCACACCAACACACTACTATCGCTGCACCGAGCCCGGGCATTGGTGAAGATAATCCCCCGGCCCCGGAAGCCCTTCGAGGAGGTCCGCTTGTACACCCCGGTCGTCATCTGCAAGTGCCGGTGGAGAGAATACCTGCCTACCGCTTCTCTTCATCCTCACGAAACTCTATTAAATTTCCCTTCCCCGTCTTGTCCCGGTCCAGCAGGGACGGGTCGATGTGCCATTCGCTCCTGCGCAGCAGACCGTGGAGTGTGCTCGCCTCGCGGGTCGTCAGGTTCGCCCGCCCGAGAACCCGCCGGATCAGGATCATCGTGTTCTCCCGCTTGAAATTCGGGTGGTGGATCTCATCCAGGTACCGGTCAACGTGCCGGTACAGGTATTCCATATCTTCTGGCGGGGCGAGCCGGATCTCCGGCAGCGGAAGGTTCGCAAGCTCGTAACAGACCACGCCCACCGCATGCGAGAGATTGAGGATCGGATACATTTCGTGGGTCGGGATGGTGCAGATCATGTCGCTCCGCTTGACCTCCTCGTTGTTGAGCCCCCAGTTCTCCCGGCCGAACAGGATCGATATACGGCCGTCCACATCCCTGATCCGCTCGCGGAGTTCTTTCGGGGAATAAAAAGGCATCCGCATCGCATGGCAGACCGACTTGCTCACCTCGCCGGTTGTGGCGATGACGATGTTGCTCCGGGCAAAGACATCCTCAATGGTACAGACGTCAGCTTTTTTCAGCACATCCTGCGCATGGGAGGCCCGGCCCTTCGACTCCTCGCCAAGCTTGCACGGGTTGATGAGCACAAGCCGGGTGAACCCGAAGTTCTTCATCACCCGTGCGGCAAACCCCACGTTTCCTTCGTAGAGGGGTTCGACAAGGACGATGTCAATCTCGGGCATAAAAAAGTTACCGGACTGCGTCCACGGTTGCTTTCAGGACGGACGCGCCCTGGTCGTAGACGGCATTTCCGACAACGATGGTATCTGCGTACTTTCCCATCTGAGCGGCTCGCTCCGCAGAGTTGATCCCGCCGCCATAATAGAGGACTGACTTGCTGACCGCCTCCGATGCCGCTTTCACCACTTCAGGCTTGCCGAACGTGCCGCTGTACTCGATATAGACGATCGGGAAATGGAAGTAGTGGTCAGCGACGGCTGCGTAGGCCGCAACATCCTCCGGTGTGAGATCGCAGATCGCCTTTGTCACTTTCCCCACGGAAGACGCGGGATTGAGCACGATGTATGCCTCCGGGACAATGTAATCCCAGGGGATCTTTCCCCTGGCCATCTGCACCCATGCCCGGTGCTTCCCGACAATCCAGGTAACATCGGTCGTGTTCATCACGCTGGGGACAAAGACATAATCTATCCCCTGCACGAGAACCGCCTCCGGCCCAGCCGGTTCCATGACCAGCGGCAGGTCGTAGGCTTTCACCTGTTTCTGGAGTGCGGCAAGATTCTCCGGTGTTACATTGAGCGTACCCGAGAGCATCAGGGCATCCGTGCCGCTTGTTGCGATAGCCTCGATGTCCCCTGCTTTGAGCTGTTTGTCAGGATCGAGTTTGGTCACGTGCACCCAGTTTTTCCATTTCATCAGAATCACTGTACCATTGGTGCTTCATCCACATATACCGGATACCTGTCCCGGCGATGCCCTATCAGAATATTTTATTAATCTTTAACAAAAAGTCGGGAAAATATCCGGCGATCCTCATGAAACTGTGCGGGAAGACAAGCCTGATCCTGTGCTATCTGCCGATCTTCTCTCTCATCGCCATCACTTTTTTTATCCCGGCAATTTCTCTTACAATCTACACTGTGTTTACCTGTGTTACCCGCGACAGTACCCCGGCAGAAAACCGGCTTGTTGAGAAGTCCGCCCCCCGCTCGGCAATCTGCTGCAACCGGGGCCCGCGGGATGACCCGTACGCGTTTTTCAACGGGGAAATGCAGGAATACGTCAGGACGTGATCTTTGAGATCGTGATCCCGGTCGAAACCTGGCGTTTTGCCAAACCCGATGATGGCTAAAGCATATCAGTCATCCAAGGTATAGATCCTGTACAGGAAGCGCACTTATGGCCAATGAGAAGATCCTGCTTGTTGAAGACGACGATATTATTGCAAAAGTGGCCGACTGGCGGCTGAAGAATCTCGGTTACACGGTATGTGGCCGGGCAGTAACCGGTGCTGCGGCAATAGAACTGGTCGTGAACGAAAAACCCGATCTCGTGCTCATGGACATCAACATCCAGGGGGAAATTGACGGCATCGAGACTGCCAGGATCATCAAGAAAGGGTTCAATATTCCCGTTGTCTATGTCACATCCCATTCAGACGGCCCCACCCTTGAACGGGCCAAGGCCACGCAGCCTGACGGGTTCATCGTCAAACCGTTCGAGGACAACGACCTGCGGGTCGCCATCGAGCTTGCGCTGAAAAAATAGGAATGCCGCGAATCAGAGCTGGATTACCGCGGTCTCTCTCTTTCTTTTGAGAACGTTCTGGTAATTACGGATCTTCTGCTCCGGGATGCCGGTTGCGGCGGCAGTTTTTGCGGGATCTGCGGCAAGGAGTGACTCCCCGTCAATGATCTCTGCCTTGAACATCTTTTCTGCCGCAGAGGCCCCAAGGCCGCTGATGGAGAGGAGTTCCTTCCTGCCGCGCTCGATCTGGAGTTTTGAAACCTTCTTCGGGACCGGCTTGTTGAGATATGCACAGACCTTCTCGACATGCTTCTGGACCGTGGAGAGCGACATTCCTGTCTTCTCGCTGAGGCTTGCGGGCTTTTGGGCACAGAAAGCTTCGGGCTCGATGATCCCCGCGTTGATGTACTTTTTCAGGCTCACTGCGGGGATCCCGATCTCTTTGAGTACCTTGCTGTGATACACGATCCTGGCATCGGAAAGCAACTGATCCGCTTCAGCGTCGCTGACTCCCGCTTTCTTCAGGACTGCGCTGTCAGCCTTTGCGAGGCGGGAGAGCTCGGTGATGCCTGCCTCCTTGAGCGCGGTAAGGATCTTTGCCGAACTGCGTCCCTTGCGGGGGATGAGGCGTTCACGCATGAACTTGCGGCACTCCGAGCGGCGCCGGAGTTTTTCCAGCACAAGGCCGGCGTCGTGGATGAGGGTTGCGGCGCGATCCAATGGCAGCCCGAGTTTCTTTGCAAGGACTTCGGGCGTGCAGTGCGACAGCTCTGCTACGGTGTAGATGTGGCTGGCCTGGATCCTGTCGACGAGCTCCTTGCTGGCCGAAGGGATCTCCTCCAGCGATTCCCGGTTGGAGGTGATCTGGTGGCAGAGCGGGCAGCCGATCTCCCACGGGCGGGCCCCCTTCCGGATAAGCCGGACAAAGTTGAGGTTGTGCTTCTCGCATTTCTCATCGGTGCGAACAGCAAAACCCCACTGGGCCATGGGCAGGCCGATGTTGAAGCTGCAGTCGGGGTACCGTGAACAGCCGATGAACTGCGTGTTGCCGCGGAGGTGCTTGATGGCCAGCGTCCCGCCGCAGACCGGGCATTTCCCGAGGTTCATCTCCTCAGCCGTCCGGTCCCGGATATCGTTACCGATCAGCTCCTCGTTCGCCTCCAGCTGGTCGAACGCATGGTGCAGCATAGTGCGGGACTCCTTGATCACGTCCTCCCGCGTCCGCTGGCTCTGCTTGATCAGCTGCATGTGCGCTTCAATGGTCTGTGTCATGACGGGCTTGGTGATCGCGTCGGCATGCTGTTCGAGCGTCTCGGTTACGGCCCGGCCCACCAGGGTCGGCCGGAGAGGTGTCCCTTCCACGTACTTCCGGGACACGAGTTTGGCGATGACCTCGTGCCGCGTGCTCTTGGTGCCAAGGCCGAGTTCTTCCATCCGCTGGATGAGCTTGCTCTGGGTGTAGCGTGCGGGCGGCTGGGTCTCTTTCTCATCCAGGGTAACCTTCCGGATCGGGAGGGTCTCGCCCATGGTAAATTCCGGCAGGAGGGTCTCGCGTGCCTCGCTGAACGGGTAGACCGTGTGCCAGCCGGGTTCGGTGAGCTGGCCGCCGGTGGTTGTGTACTCCTCCCCGTTTGCATCGAAGAGGATCTTCATGGTCTTCCACATTGCATCGGGTGCAAGGGTGGCGAGGAAGCGCCGGAGCACGAGCTCGTAGACCTTGAACGCATCGTCGCCAAGCTGCTCCCGGGTGGCTGCCCCGGTCGGGTGGATAGGCGGGTGGTCGGTCGAGGACTTCTTGCCCTGAGTCGGGACCGGGCGGCGGTTGGCCATCACCCATTCGACGTCCTTTTTGAACGGGGAGGCCCGGAGTGTCTTTAAGATCCCGTCAATATCGAGCGATGGGGGGTACACGGTGTTGTCGGTTCTCGGGTACGAGATGAAACCGTTCATGTACAGTTCTTCGGCAATGCGCATCGCATTCGCAGCCGAGAGCCCGAGCCGTGCCGCAGCAACGATGTAGGTGGTGGTGTCGAACGGGGACGGAGCCCGGTCCTGCTTGATGCCGGACCGGACTTCCTTGACCGCAAGGGGCGACTTTGTGCGGTCCCGTGCCTGTTCTGCCGCGGCCTTCTCGTGGAACCGCCCGTTGGTGTGCCGGGCTTCGATCACTTCACCCCGTTTCTCGAAGTCGAGCGCGAGCTGCCAGTACTTCTCCGGCACGAACGCTTCGATCTCCTTCTCCCGGTCCACGATCATGGAGAGGGTCGGGGTCTGCACCCGGCCCACCGAGAGGATATTCTGTCCGCCCCTGCGGGCTGCAAGCGTGATGAAACGGGTGAGTGATGCCCCCCACATGAGATCGATTGACTGGCGTGCCTCGCCAGCGGCAGCAAGCGCAAAGTCGAGTTCGGTGGTGTTGGAAAATGCCTGCCGCAGTTCCTGTGCCGTGATGGCAGAGAAACGTGCCCGGTCGATCAGGACCTTCGGGTTGACGATCCGGACGAGTTCATAGGCCTCCTTGCCGATCAGTTCCCCTTCCGTATCAAAATCCGTTGCAATGGTGACGCGCTCTGCTTTCCGTGCCAGTTTCTGGAGCAGGGAGACGATCTTCTTCTCGGTTGGGATCTTGATCGTTTTTGCATCGACAAGGCTCCGGGGGGTCGAATTCTCGCTGCGCCAGTTGGAGTATCCCGGTTCGAAATCGATCTCTACAACGTGGCCACGGAGCCCCATTGTCATGGTATC
>JBAYMI010000173.1:0-5247 GCA_041663625.1 Methanoregula sp. | reverse complement strand
GGGAATCGCCGCGCCATAGGAACTGTCCGCGGAGAGGCCGAGTTCGAGGAAATCGATCTTTGCCGCTCCATAACAGGCCGGGACGGAATCAAAATACGCGTACATCGCTGTCCACGGGGTGAACGCGTGAGCGGGGCCGACAAGTGCCCCCACATCGTGAGCTGCATGTGCGATCTCCTCCCCGGTCAGGTAGACATGGGGACGACCGGCGGTCACAAAACTCTTGCACGTTCCCTCCAGCAGGTCGCGGAGTTGGGAGAACTGGGCAAAGTCTTCGGCAAGGATCACGTGGTGGACACGGTTCTTGTCCTCGATCTCGCCCTGTGGCACAACCACGATGCCGGCATCGTTTGCAAGGAACGGCTCCCATCCTTTCTGCCAGTCCGGCTGGAGGGCATCGCCCGTCCCGATCACCTGGATGCCCTTGGTCACGCAGCCTTTCAGCAGCTGCTCCGGCTGCATGAACCGGGAGACGGCAATCGAGTACGGGGAGTGGATGTGGAGATCCGCAGTAACGGGCATGGATAGTAAGAAGATTGCGTTTCGCGGGATTTAATGATCCTCATCCGGCACCGTGGACAGGTAGCAGGCCGGGTCGTTCCCCGCTCTGCGCTGGGTAAACCTGAATGCCTCGGCACACGCATCTCGAACCGGGCACCTTTGCCGGCCTCCCCGTTCTCGCTGATGACAATATCAGGATCATCGGATACGTCACTGGTGCGAATACATGCAGATAATGATTGTGCACAGGAAAGCCTAGTGGGGTGACCGCTCCGCGTCGGATAAAAAGGAAAACTGGATCTGGTGGATGCGTGATGTCGTTCCCGCTAATCCACGTTCAGGAGCCGCCCTTTGAGTTCCCCGGCACCTTCTTTCTTTGCCTCCATCAGCGCCGAGATGACCGCATCGGAGAAGATCAGGGCCATGGTCTCGAAGTGCGTGCCGAGAGGGGCGAAGGCCGTGGAGGCTGAACGGTACTGCCCGGTCACCTGTCGTTCCTCGAACGTGGTCGTGTCGCCCCGGTAATACCCGGTAAGGTCGCCGAGATTCACCACGCAGTCCGCGAGCCGGCTCATGCTCGAATCCGGCGATGCGGTGATGAGGCAGACATTCCCCCCCAGCCCCTTGACCGTATTGGAGTAGGTCACCATAGAATGCGTCTCACCCGATCCCGAGAATACCACGAGCGTATCACCGGGCTGGAGAGCGGGCGTGATCGTCTCCCCGACCACGTAGACATCGAAACCCAGATGAAGCATCCGCATGGCAAACGCCCGTGCAATGAGCCCGGACCGGCCTGCCCCGGCCACATAGACCCGGTTTGCGGTCAGTATCCGCTGGAAGAACGTCGAGGTCTCAGCCTTGTCGAGTTGGGCGGTGGTCTTCTTGATCGACTCTGCCATCTGCTCCATGAAGAGCGGTATATCAGCAAATTCTCCGGTCATGGGTACACAGGCATGTTTCGTACCGTGCAATATGAGGGTATCGGTAAGGGGGTCGCGGGTCTGCACATGGGGTCGGGAGGGGGTCGGACACCTTATTTGTCATTGCCGAAAACTCATAGATCGGGTAAGGAACAGGTCAGAACAACAGGACATTTTACTATTGTCTGGTTTACAGCCTGATTGAAAAAAGTGGTCCGACCCCCTACACAAGATTTTCATTTAGTACCTTTTTTTCCAAAAAACACGACGTAAAAAAAATGATATCGGGAACATAGTGGTGAAGGGGGTCGGGCAGAAAAATAGGTTTCCAACTGCCCGACACAGAATATCTGCCTCCATCCAAACCCTCATCCCCTCCGCTACCAGAACACCAGTACAATGACACAGGCCGGCATGGTTCAGGTGGGCGATGCTGCCCGGAATTTCTCCTTAAAAGACCAGAACGACAAGACCTTCGATCTCTACGAGCAGGCAGGAAGACGCGTGCTTCTCTCCTTCCACCCGCTTGCATGGACGGAGTTCTGCGCAGCACAGATGAGATCCCTTGAAGAGATGCGGGAGGTACTCCTCGCGAACAATTGCATCCCCGTGGGCATCAGCGTCGACTCCCGTCCCTGCAAGCAGGCATGGGCAAAGAGCATCGGGATAACAAAGACCCCGCTTCTCTGCGACTTCTGGCCGCATGGCGCCGTAGCGCAGAAGTACGGGATCTTCCGGGACGAGAACGGGTTCTCCGAGCGGGCAAATATTATCGTTGACGAAAAGCAGCGGATCGTGTTCGTGAAGATTTACCCGGTGCACTCGGTGCCGGATAGTGAGGAGATTGTGGAATTTCTGACAGGATGAAACGAGATTGCAGAGATGGAAGATCCGATACGATTTTGAAATAACTGGGGAGAAATTGCTATCTCAAGTCGTATGTATCCCGATATAATCTCCCCAAAAAATGTTACATGGGGAGAAGCAGGTTCAGATAAAGGGTGTTGCACTGCCAAGATTGTAACTCAGGTTTTTTGCTCGTTCTCCGATCTTTTTCGCAGGTACCCCGGCAACAATCGAATATGGTTCAATATTTTTTGTGACAACTGCACCGGCACATACTACGGCACCAAATCCAATTTTTACACCAGGCAAAATCACCGTCCGACACGATAACCATGCATAATCTTCAATTACCACACCTTCAGATACGGAACAGAAATTGCTATCATTAACAACATGTTCCACGGTCCATATCCAGACACCGGAGCTCAGGTTAACGTTATTCCCAATATTAAGGCCGCCTCTGCCGTCGAGAACTGCACCATGGCCAATTAGGGTGTTCTCTCCGATATATATCCCGCGGGGGGAGCGGATTTCAGATTTACTATAAATAAAACTGTTTTTCCCCAGATGAAGCCCGAAAACCCGGTAAATGGTATTTCTTATGATATGGGACGGGATATGGCTGGTTACCTGAAGGATAAAAAAATGAAAACCGGAAGCATAACGGAATATCACACGTGCAATTTTTTTTATAGCTGCATGATTATCCAAGAAAAGGTGCATATCCATGGATAAAAATCAACAGTTGCAGTTAATAATTTTTTCAGGATAGAAACAATACCTTGTCCAGCGAATCTGCCAGAAATTATAACTCAGGGGGACCGCATGGAACGCGCTGAAACTAATCGGCACGGATTGCTGAAAATAGCATCCGCAGGATTCCGCATCACCCGATATAACTCAGTTCCTCGTCCTTTCCCTTCTCGCCCTCGACCATGCTCTCGATCGCCTTCTCCATCTCGGCAGCACGGTCGTTCAGCTTCGTGGGATCAACCGGGACATTGATAAGTTTCGATAAAACGGAGAGCACGTTCGCCGCCGCCATCGGATCCACAAGATACCCGCTCGTCTCACCCATCAGGCAGACCGCATCAATGCCCCGCTGGGCGGAGAGACCGAGGATGAGACCTGCGGCACCGATGATCCCGCCGCCCGGTTCGTCGCGGTTGAAGGTGACGCCCGAGGCCTCGACCTCTTCGCGGAGTTCTGTGCGGTTCACCGCACCGAGCACCCGGGGCTCGTTAACGAGGTGGCCTACGCCAAAACCTCCGAGCGTATAGATCCGCTTTACTTTTTGTTCTTCCGCGATCTCGCAGTAGCAGTCAGAGAGGAGGTAATGCCCCTCGTTCGAGGTGCTCTGGTGGTCGCCGACAAGGAAGATGATGTCCCGGCCTTCGGACTGGTAGAGAAAGAGTTCGTTCCTTGCGAGACGGGCAAGCCCGTTCTCATCCAGGATCACCTGGGGGGGTAAGTAGATCGAGTGAATCTCTCCGATCTTCTCTGCCTCAAGCATGTGGATCATATACTCGGCAACGAGTTTTCCCACCTGGCCAATGCCGGGCAGGCCCTCGATGAAGATTGGATCGACCGGCTTCCTGTCCCTGAAATTATCAAGGTACCGGACCGTGATATCCTCAATCATGTTTTGCCAGCCTGCGGTACCTGCCGTACTTGTCTTCAGGAGAGAACTTTGCCGGGTGGGCGACAGCAGTCGATTTGCCGCACGCGGGACAGATTAAAGAAAGAGTATAGATATGATCTGCCGGGCACTGCCGGATACGACCGCTCATTCGAGTTACTTCCCGGACTTCGGTTTCTTGACGAGCTTGCCCTCGCCACCGGCCTTTTCCAGAACGGCAATTGCGGCATTGGCGGACTTCTCGATCGCTTTTTCCGCAGCCTTGTAATCGGGTGCCTTCACCTTGATCCGGTACGTGGGCGCACCGAGGTATAACAGCTCGATCTCCGCTCCGGCACTCTTCGAGGTGCTGGCCTTCTCGAGCGCCTTCCGGATGACCTCGACGCCATCGGGCCGGGTTGACTCAAGAACGAGATGCCCGGTCACTTCGACATGGGGCACTTTCACGCTCTCCTGCGCCACGTGCAGGAGGACCTCGGTCACTTTCTTGGAGAAACCGAGTTTCTTCAGCGTGGTCTCGGGATCGATGACAATATCCTCAAAAACCGGGTAGAATGCCCCGTATTTCTTGTAGATAACATCCTCGATCTCAGCCAGGGGTTCCCCGGTCTGCTCCGCAACAAACCCGAGCCACTTCTGGGCCTTGGACTCGTTCTTCCACTCGCGAATCTTCTCGCGGCGCTGGTGCTCGTTGACGTCCTTTAAAGAAAGGTCGATGTGACCCCGGGTCCGGTCGACGTTGAGGACCTTGCAGACGATCTTCTGGCCTTCCCGGATATGGTCACGGATATACTTGATCCAGCCTGTAGCGATTTCAGAGATGGGGATGAGCCCCTGGCGGCCGCCGTACTCGTCGAGCGAGACGAAGGCAACGAAGTCCTTGACGTTCTCGACCGTGCAGACGACCAGTTCCGCTTCCTGGGGCCACTCCCTGTCAGCCATGAGGTGACTCACTGGAGCTCTTGGACGATCTCGGCCTTGATGTTCGCACGTCCACCGGCAGGGGTGGCAAGGTCGCTGCCACAGACAACGCACTTGACGACCGTGCTGGCCTTCTCAAAGATGACCTGTTCGTTCTCGCAGTCCGGGCACTTTACTTTCAAGAATTTGCTCCGGTTTTCCCTAATCTGGCTTACCATGATTTGCTCACTCCGTCAGCTCGAATTTTGCTACACGGTAACCCTTGCGCAGGTGCGCCTTTCCGCAGGTGACACAGCGGTACCGGACATTGATCTTCTTCGTCGGCTTGTCGCCACCGGGCACTTTTGAGAACTTACCCATGTTGCCCACTTTACCTCTCCGCGCTTTCTGGCGGTCAATCCAGTGGAGTCCGGTAGT
>JBAYMI010000172.1:0-5250 GCA_041663625.1 Methanoregula sp. | reverse complement strand
GTTCCTGTATTTCGTGGTTATCATGCTGGCGCTCTCGCAGCTGCTGCTTGACCTGACCATCATCTACACGATCATCACCCCGATCTTCTGGGGTATCGGTATCGGCCTTGGCGCCTCGATTGCAATCGTTGTCTGGTTCGGCATGAAGAACCGGAGCGAGCAGATCATGGACAAAGTGATGGACGTGATATCAAAATAAGCGGATATTCCCCACTCTTTCGCTAAGGATGGAACCAATCAACAAACATACGGGGTGGGAATGAGTATCATACCCTCTCAATCACCCCCCATTTTAGTAAAAAACGGGTCTCTCCGGGCCGGTTAAAAGCGTACCTGTTCAGGAATCTGATTTTGCATGACTGATTTCCGACATGAGTGCCGACCCGGCCGGAGGGTATAATTACCAGGCGGAGGAATGGCAGCAGCCAATGCTATCATGATGAACGGGTTTGTTACAACGTATCTTGCCTCCCCTCAGGGAAAGGAGATGATCCACCGGTATCTCGCCTCTCCTGAAGGACAGAGAACGATCAGGGAGTACCTCTCCTCCCCGGAAGGAAAGCAGACGGCACGGGCAGTTTTACCCCTGCTGCTGGATGGAATTGATCTGCCGGAGGATGTCCGGCGATCATTACAGGAATCACTGAAGAGACCATGAACAGCGTTTTCCGGCCGGGTCCATGCCTGCGGATTGCCGGGGTGGATATGCCCCGGCGGGAGATGCTGCAGGATACCAGCTCTGGCAAGATTCATCAGGCCGGACCACGCAATAGTTTTCTGAAGCTTTCACTCTGCTGGCAGGACTGCGGGCACCCGGGGGAGAACGTGCCCGAAAAACCTTTCAGGCAGATGTTCGTGGACAAAAAGAGCAATTATGGAGATCGTATCATGAAGAAGACCTGCACGCTGCTCGTTATCCTTGTTGTAGTTGTGCTCATGGCAGTACCTGTTTCCGCGGATAACGGGAACAGCTCGAACACCACCACGGTTCCGACAACTGATGGGACAACCAATGCAACAACGGTAACTACCGAAGCAACACCCGTCCCTGCGACGACTACGGAAACCGCAACTGCCACGACCGCTGTCCCGACGACCACCACGGTCGCAGTGACCACGACAACGGCAACAACAGTACCGACGACAACCGTACCGACCACCACCGCACCGGCGACAACCGCGACCACCACCGTCCCGGTCACCCAGGCAACGACCGGTAATCTTACGGTAGCCTCAACCCCTATGGGGGCCTCCATCCTGATCGATGGGGTATACCATGGGACCACCCCGGGGACCCTTACCGATATTTCCGCGGGAAGCCACATCCTGCGACTGGCACTGAGCGGGTACTATGATTACGAGGGAACCACCTATGTTGTTGCCGGGCAGGAGAACCATGCCTTCGGTACGCTCGTCCCGCTGAGCGGGTATTCCACAGCAGCGGCAACCGTTCCCGCTACAACGATCGCCTCGACCCCCCAGGTTACCACCGTGCAGCCTACGGCCACCCAGACGTCATCGGCCGGGGCCCTGGAGAACCCGACAGTCATAGCAGCCGTGATCGGGATTATTACCGCCAGCATCGGGGCAGGCGCCACCATCTACACGCATAAGCCCAAGGATGTAGTGCCGCCGGAAGAGAAGAAATAATAATCCGGTCGTGTGATATCCCGGGATTCCTGCACAGGATCCCCGGTCTCTTTTTCCCGCTGTTTGCGGGTGTTCGCCTGCAATTAGAATCGCGTGATCCTTCCCGCATTCCGTCACGGGACTGTCCAAACAGTACCCATAAATCCCCGTGCCGCTTAACCCTACCGGTATGCTCAAGCTCTCGCCCACGATGGAGGCCTATGAGAAGTCCCTGCTGGACGGACTCTATCGTGAAATTGCGATAGCCAAACAAGCGCGGGCAAAGGGTCTCGATCCCAGCACCGATGTCGAGATCCCTATTGCAAGCGACCTTGCGGACCGGGTTGAGGTGCTGGTCGGGGTCAAGGGTGTTGCGGTCCGGATCCGCGAGCTCGAAGCGCAGATGTCCCGCGAGGAGATTGCCCTCCGTATCGGTGATGATTTCGTTGCCCGGAAGTTCGGGGAGAAGGACATCATGGAGGTGCTCGACCACGCGATCCGCGTTGCCATGGCACTCCTCACGGAAGGTGTCGTCTCCGCTCCCACCGAAGGGATTGCAAAGGTTGCGCTTGGCAAGAACGATGACGGAAGCCAGTACCTGATGATCTTTTATGCCGGCCCGATCCGAAGCGCCGGGGGAACGGCACAGGCCATGTCTGTGCTGGTCGGCGACTACGTGCGCCAGAAACTGGGGATCAACCGCTATATCCCGCACCAGGACGAGATCGAGCGGTATATCGAGGAGATCCGCCAGTACAACTCGATCATGAACCTCCAGTACCTCCCCAGCGAGGCCGAGATCCGGCTCATCATCGAGAACTGCGCGGTCTGTATCGACGGGGAAGCTACCGAACAGGAGGAGGTCTCCGGTCACCGCAACCTCCCCCGGGTGGAGACGAATGCCGTCCGCGGCGGCATGGCGCTCGTCATCGGCGAGGGCATTGCGGGGAAAGCCCGCAAACTCAAGAGCCGGGTCGAGAAGATGAAGATGGAGGGCTGGGACTGGCTCGACAAGCTGATCGCCGGCGCAGCCAAAAGCGGCGATGGCGAGAAGACCGTGGGTATCAAGCCGCTCGACAAGTATCTCCGCGATCTCATAGGGGGACGGCCGGTCTTCGCGTACCCGATGCGGAAAGGAGGGTTCCGGCTCCGGTACGGGAGATCGCGGAACACCGGTTTTGCCGCGGCGGGGATGCATCCCGCAACCCTCTACGTCCTCGGCGAGTTCCTCGCCACCGGCACCCAGATGAAGACCGAGCGGCCGGGCAAGGCCTGCGGGGTCGTGCCGGTCGATACCATCGAAGGCCCGACCGTCCGGCTGCGGGACGGCACCGTGATCCGGATTGACGACGAGGCCACCGCTAAACGCCTCAACGCGGGGATCGAGCGGATCCTCGATGTCGGCGAGATCCTGATCTCCTACGGGGAGTTCCTGGAGAACAACCACCCGCTCGTGCCTGTCGGCTACTGCGCTGAGTGGTGGCAGCTCGATGTCGGTGAAGGGGTAAAACCCCCGAAGGATGAGGCAGAAGCCCTGGAGTTTGCCCGGACCGGTGGATATCTCCACCCGGCCTGGACCTGGTTCTGGGACGATATCACCGCAGACCAGATCCGGGCGCTTGCCGATCACGTGGCAGCCACGGGAAGCGTCAAAGAGGATGTCCTGCACATCAAGAACGAGCCGGTCATCAAGGAGTCCCTTGAGCTGCTGCTCATCCCGCACGAAGTCCGCAACGATACCGTGCAGATCCGGACATACCGTGCACTCCTCGCCGGGCTCGGGCTTGACGGGGATCTCAGGAAGCGGGACACCTGGCAGACTGTCCCGGTCGATGCCGCCCCGCTGGCACTGGTGATGCATCTCTCCGGCCTGAAGATGCGGTCCCGGTCCGGGACGCGGATTGGCGGGCGCATGGGCAGGCCGGGCAAATCGAAGCCCCGCAAGATGAACCCGCCGCCCCATGTCCTCTTCCCGCTCGGCGATTCCGGCGGGAACCGGCGCTCCTTCCAGTCCGCCTCCGCCCACACGGAAGAAGTGGATGCCGAGAACACGGATCTCGACTTCCAGAAAGAGGGCGGGATCATCGAGATCGAGGTCGGGCGCCGGAGGTGCGCGCAGTGCAGCGAGATCACGTACCTGAACCGGTGCGAGAAGTGCGGCGGGCATACCGTCGCCATCTTCACCTGTTCGAAGTGCGGCCATGAGATCCCGCAGGATCGTTGCCCTGCCTGTGATGCCCCCGCCATGTGCAGCCAGCGGATATCCCTCAACGTGAAGGCAGAGTACGCAAAAGCAATGGAACACATGGGGATGAAAGCTGACAGCCTCGCGCTCGTCAAGGGAGTCAAAGGAATGATCTCGCGGGAGAAGTCCATGGAGGCGATGGAGAAGGGTATTCTGCGGGCACAGCAGAACATCTTCGTCTTCAAGGACGGCACGACCCGGTTCGACATGATCGACCTGCCCCTCACCCACATCCGCCCGGATGAGGTCCGGGTCCCCGTGGAAAAACTCCGCTCGCTCGGCTATACCAAAGACACGCACGGTTACGATCTCCAGAACGGTTCGCAGGTAGTGGAACTTCACGCCCAGGACATCCTTGTCTCCGACTCCTGTGCCGAATGGCTGGTCAGCGTGACAAAGTTCATGGACGAGCTGCTCGTCAAGTGCTATGGCCTTGAACCGTTCTACAATATCAAGACACCCGCCGATCTTGTAGGGCACCTTGTCATCGGCCTTGCACCCCACACGAGCGCCGGCGTCCTTGCCCGGATCATCGGGTTCACGCGGGCGAACGTGGGATACGCCCACCCGTTCTTCCATGCCTCCAAGAGGAGAAACTGCTTCTACGGCGATACCGAAATCGAGGTGTATGACGGGAGGACCTGGATGAAAACCCCCATCCGGAAGTTCGTGCTGGAGAACTTCGACCTCAGCCAGCCCGGCCTTGACCGGCTCGGCACATACTACTCGGACCCGGTCCGGCCGGTTTACACCCGTGCGGTCGATACGAACGGACAGGTCCATATCCGGAAGGTAACCTCGGTCTCCATCCACCGCTCCCCGGCATCACTGATCCGGTTCACCACCTCGCGGGGCAGGGAGCTCGTGGTCACCCCCGATCACGCGATGCTGGTCTGGGATACCGGGTATCTCCGCAAGATCAGGGCATTGGAACTCAAACCCGGCGATTCAGTGCCGGTCTTCGAAGGCTCCGGTGTCATCTCCGACACCATACGGCTTGCAGAACCGGTTCCCTCCCCTGAAGAACGGGTCTACTGCCTGACGGTTGCTGATGACCACACGCTGGTCGCAAACGGCATCTTCACGGGCCAGTGCGATGGCGACGAGGACTGCATCATGCTCCTCCTCGACGGCCTGATCAACTTCTCGCGCTCGTTCCTGCCGCAGAACCGGGGCGGTTCCATGGATGCCCCACTCGTCCTGACGAGCCGGATCGACCCGGCCGAGATCGACAAGGAGGCCCTCAACGTCGACGTCTGCGACCATTACCCGATCGAGGTCTATACCAGCGCCCTCGTATATGCAGAGCCGAAAACGATCGTCAAGCTCATCGACCGGGTGGAAAACCGGGTCGGGACGCCGGCCCAGCTCGAAGG
>JBAYMI010000171.1:0-5258 GCA_041663625.1 Methanoregula sp. | reverse complement strand
TCTCAAACAGGTTGAAGATCCGTTCGAGATACTGTGGTTCGATTCCGATGCCATTGTCCTGCACAAAGAAGACCGGGCCTTCACCCTGGATATTCACCCCGATCCGGATAAGCGGATTGGGAGAGTTGCCGCTGTACCTGATAGCGTTCTCAATCAGGTTGAGGAGGACTTCCCGCATGCGGGCATGGTCAACGTTCACAACCGGAAGATCCGGGGCAATTTCCACACGGATGCCGTGATCGGCAAGTGGCCGGGCCAGGAGATCCACCGCTTCATGAACTATTATTCCAAGACCTAAGGGTTCCGTTTTGCCGGCACTCTGTCCAGCCCGGGACAGGTTCAGCAGATCGGACAGGAGTTCTTCGAGCATGTTCACGGCAGCCGATATGCGGTGTGCATGGTCCAGGAGTTCGGCCGTATCCCCGCCCCTGCGGGACAGCTCCTCCTCGATAATGCCGGAAAAACCCTGGATGGTGACGAGCGGGCTCCGGAGTTCGTGGGACACCGTGTACGTGAAACGTGCAAGCTCTGCGTTCTTCTGTTCAAGTTCCCGGATAATTGCCACCCGCTGCATCCCGGCAGCTTTCCGCTCGGCAATTTCAGCCTCGAGTTGTATCACTTTCTTCTCGAGCTTGCGGAACAATACCTCGTTGTACTGGCGCAGCACTTCCATCTCATCCCCGAGAGGACGTAGCGGGGAGACTGCTTTTGCAGTGAAGGACGCTTCCAGAACGTCATGCACTTCCTTTATGAGGACGCCGGGTTTCTGGGGTTTGATGATGAACCTCTCTGCCCCGAGACTGCGGGCGAACTGCTCATCCTTGGTATCGATATAGGTGGCGGTATAGAAGATAAACGGGATTAGGTGCAGCTGCTCATCTGCTTTCCACTGCCGGCAGAGTTCGAACCCGTCCATCACCGGCATCAGGATATCCGTGATGATGAGGTCCGGGGGCGATTTCTGTGCGGCTGCAAGGGCTTCGGCCCCGTTTGCTGCTGACGATACCTCGTACCCGTTTCCTTTCAGGATCGACTCCAGGAGGTAGAGGTTTTGCGGGTGATCATCCACGACGAGGATCCGGGTCATCCCCCGGCACCCCGTGAACTATCCTCCTGAATGAACCGGCCAATCTGTTCCGTGAAGGTTTTCGGGTTGATCGGCTTCTCAATATATCCATTACACCCCGCGGCAAGCGCCTTCTCCCGGTCACCGGCCATCGCGTATGAGGTGAGGGCAACAATGGGTATCGCTTTCACCTCCGGGATTTTCCTCAGTTCCTGTGCGGTCATGTACCCGTCCATGACCGGGAGCTGGATGTCGAGCAGGATAAGATCGGGAATCTCCCGCGTAGCCAGATCGATGCCCTCCCTGCCGTCATGCGCCCGGACCATGGTATATCCCTTGGCATTCAGGATATAGTTGACAAGGTAGAAATTCTGGTCATTGTCCTCGATATAAAGCACTTTTATCGTCATGATGTCCTCTTCTCCTCCGGCAGGGTGAACCAGAACGTACTGCCCCTGCCCGGTTCGCTCTCCACGCCAATGGTCCCGCCCATGAGGGTGACAAGCCTCTTGGATATGGAGAGTCCCAGACCTGTACCTTCATACTGCCGGGTCAGGCCGGACTGTATCTGCATGAACGGCCGGAACAGTTTGTCCAGATCCTCCTTTTGCATCCCGATGCCGGTGTCCGTGACGCTGATGCGGATTTCACCCCCGGAAACAGTGCACGCGATCCTGATCTGTCCTTCATTGGTAAATTTTATGGAATTACTGACAAGATTGAGGAGTACCTGCTCAACCCTTCGCCGGTCCGCCCGGACCAGTCCTGCTGCCGGGGCAATCTCGAGTTCCAGCGCGAGATGTTTTGCTTCTGCCATCGGCCTGACGGTATGGGCAACTTTGTCGATCAGCGGCCGGAGTTCGAATGTTTCGCTTGCGATCTTCAGCTGCCCGGCCTCGATCTTGGAGATGTCCAGCACATCGTTGATGAGTGCGAGAAGGTGTTCGGAACTGTCGGATACCATGCCCAGCTGTTTTTTCTGTTCTTCATTTAATGGCCCGGCCATCTCCTGGAGGAGGATGCCAGAGAACCCGATGATCGAGTTGAGCGGTGTCCGGAGCTCGTGCGACATGGTGGCAAGGAACGCGGACTTGAGCCGGTCTGCCGATTCGGCAGCCTCTTTTGCCTGCGCGAGTTCGCGGGTGCGTTCGGCAACAATATCCTCGAGATGGTCACGGTAGGCTTCCAGATCGATAAGGGCCTGTTTCCGGCCCTGCTCTTCCGTGTGGATTTTCTCAACCATCGCCTTGAACGAACGGGCAAGGCTCCCGATCTCCCCCGCCCCCCGGGTCTCAATTACCTGTTCCAGGTCTCCGGTCTCGGCAATCTTCCGGCTCACTTCCGTCAGGCTGGCAAGCGGCCGGATCACGGTATAGTTGAGGGCAATGAGGGTAATTATGCTGAGCAGCACGAGTGCCAGGATGACAAAGAGAAGGATCCGCAGGATAGAGTCAGTGATCTTCTGCTCAATGGTACTGAACGGGACAAACGTACCGATTTTCCACCCAAGCTCCGGTGAGGTATAATACATCAGGTACGTCCCGTTGAGGACCAGCACACCCTCTTTCGTGGTGAGAAACGCCGGGGCCTGGCCACCGAGAATAATGCTGATATTTTGGTAAAGAAGGGAAGAGTTCCGGCTTGCAAGAATCGTGCCCTTCTGATCGACAAGGATCATCTCCTCGCCATCCACGCTGCCAACCGAGGTGATGTAACTGGTCAGGTTGACAAGGGTAATATCCGCACCAACTACCCCGATCATGGTGCCGTTCCGGTCAAGAACCGGAGTTACAATCCCGATGTTCGTGTCGTCCGTTGTGACCCCTTTGTAGGGATCGGTAACGGAGACCTGCCCGGGATGTTCCTTTGCCAGGATATACCATGGCCGGTTGCGGGGATCATACTGCGTAGGGCGTGCCCGGGGGTATGACCTGACAGAGGCGCCGTTTTCCCGGCCCATATAGACCGAACTGACATACGGGTGGGATGTCTGGTAATCTTTGAAGATATCGATGATCTCCTGTTCCTGATCACCGATAGAATACCGGAACGTCTCTTCCGAGGCATTCAGGAAACTGGTAAAATGGGAATCGTCGCGTGCCTGGATATTATCATTGAGCGAGAGGGCAAGGACATCGTATTTTGCTTCCCCGATGAAATTGGAGAGGGCGAAATCAATATGCCTGAGCTGGTTGATGGAATCTCCGGAAACGGACTCAAGGTTCTGTTTCTGCAGCGTCGACGGGAGGACTCCTCCAATGAGAACCAGGACCAGTACGGCAATACACAGGTACAGGATCAGGACCCGGGACTGGAGTTTCATGAGTATGGGGGAATTCTTTTAAGCGGATATAATGGTTTCTGCCGATCGGTGAGCCGTTTTGAAAATAAAAAACAGCAGCGTGCGATACTGGTTCCTGTTTTTTATAAATTTTTAAGAATAGCACTTGAACCCATGGTTTTAATGCACTCGGGGGCTATTTCGGACACGTATTTTTCAGGGAGGATGAGCCCGGCCCGCTCGTAAAAAAGAGGAGATAAGGTATCACCTGCCGCGTTGAACGGTGCCCTATACATTCATATAACCAGACGAAGCATCCTCAATCACGAGTCGCGGGTGTCATGGGGGCACATTCTGATGGATACGTCACACGATGAAAAACCCTGTATAGAGGCCGGTATCCTTGACAATGCACTTGTCATCGTCACTGTTCTTTGTGAGAAGGGCCGGGTCGTTTCATGGAACCATGCTGCAGAGACCATTACCGGGTATGTGCAGAACGAAGTTCTCGGCAGCAACGCAATCTGGAAAGATCTCTATCCTGACAAGGAGTACCGGGACCAGGTAACCCGGAAAATTGCGGATATTCTCAAAACAAAAAATTATTTTGAAAATCTCGAAACCACCATCCGGACGCGTTCCGGGGAGTCACGCATCATTCTCTGGAACACCAAAAAGATCCTTGAAGGAGGCTTGCCAAGGACGATTGCGCTTGGTATGGATGTTACCCGTGAGCGGGAAGCCGGGGCATTCCGCGATAGTATCATCGATAACGCTTATGTGCTCATTACGGTAATCGGTCCGGAGGGGACAATTATGGTATGGAACAAGGCAGCAGAGATGATCACCGGCTATTCTCCGGATGAGGTAATCGGCCGTCGTGATATCTGGAAAAAACTCTATCCTGATGCCGAATACCGCCGTACCATAACGCAGAAAACTTCACGGATCATTTCCGAACAAAACTATTTCGAAAATCTTGAGACAACGATACTCACGAAGAACGGGGAACAGCGTTTCATGTCATGGAATACCCGGCAGATTGGATCCGGGGGGGTATATCACAAGATCGCTATCGGGCGGGATATCACGGGACAACGCAAGGCTGAAGAATCTCTGGTCGCCTACATGACCGAGATGACGATGAGGCTGAAACAGCCGGTCGGGATTATCAGCAACACCCTCATGGAATCAGCGCAGCTCGTGAAGGAAGGAATGCTCACCAGCGATGAAATTATTATGGTGCTCCAGGTGCAGGCCCGTAATACTGCCAAGATCGCAGAAAATCTCCAGGAGTTCCAGGCCGCGATTGTTGAGAAGAACCGATCGATTCCGGACGCGTACCGGAAATTCCTTGAAGGGTGATGATGTGCCCGATGTCATAAACCCCCTGGAACTCGAACAAAAAAAGATCTTTTTGATCCTTGCATCTCCTAAAACGATCCGCCAGCGCAATATCGAAATTCTTAAAGAAATATCGGCTCTGGGGTATCATACAGTTGTCATTACCACGAATTTTCCCTACAGTGTCCTCGCAAAATTATATGCCCAGAGTGGCGTGTCGCCCGATAGTGTCTCATTCATCGATGCAGTTACCCGCAATTCTATCGGGAATGCCGGGAATATCCCCGGAATTGTGCGTTTTATCAACAATCCGGCGAACCTGACCGATATGGGTATCGCGGTCACTGAGGTTCTCAAAGAGCATTCCGGGCAGAAAGTATGCATCATGTACGACTCTGTCAGTACCATGCTCATCTACCTCTCCTCGGCAAATATCTCAAAATTCATCCATTTTGTGACCAACAAGCTCCGGCTCATGGATATTTCAGGAGTATTCCTTGCGGTGGAGAAGGGACTTGACCCCATGCTGATGACGCAACTCACCACCTTTGTTGATACGGTCATTGA
>JBAYMI010000170.1:0-5291 GCA_041663625.1 Methanoregula sp. | reverse complement strand
GCCAGTTCGCGGCCAACAATATCCGCAGGCACCGCCTCGCCGGTATACCGCACGAACTCGTCGACCCCCCACTGGATGCAGTTCTCGGTGCCGGGATCTTTCTCAAGCGTGAAGAGCAGCTTCTTGCAGGTCATCTCCTGATCATCGATCATGAGACTGTAATTGGTCTTGTCAAACTGTGCGATCATGGTGCGGTCGTTTGAACAGAGCACAAGAAGGCATGTGCTGTCCCGGACTGCCGAAAGGTCGAGGGGTTCGTCAACCTCTTCAACCTCAAAACGAGCCGCTTCAAGAATGAGCCGCATCGCATTCTTGGCTTTTTCCCGCATATCGTGTTCCATCATGAATACTTTTCGTGGTCTTATAGAACAATTTTTCTATTGAAATGTCCGAGAATACTGTAATGAGGGTTCCCCTGAAGTTCATCAACCACACAATCGAGGATTATGCCATCCAGGTCACGTTCGATCCGGCAGCCGGTGCAGGAAAAGTTGTCTACAACCTCTCCCTGATCAAGAACGAAGACCTTGAGTATGCCATATCGATCCTGAAGGATGCCACCAAGGCAGGGATCAGCATCAGCGACCGGATCAGGTTTTTTGAATCGGGAGAGAAGGTCTCGGGTTTTGTCATCCCGGCCGGGTGCACGGGAATCTGTACCCTATGCAGCATCACATTTGACGGGCTCCTGATCCGGCGGGGCATACCGGTCAACCCGATTGGGGGAGGCGTGATCGAGATCGATAACCGGACGCCCGTGCGGTTCATCCACATGATCCTCTACGAGCATACCACCATCGATCCGCTCCAGGTGCTGATCTCGCAGAAGACCACGTCCGTGACAAGCGTGATGCGACGGGGCAGCGGCAACATCCTCGGGAACATCCGTGAGTTCCACATGGAGGCGGAATCCCTTGTCGGGCATGTGCTGGACGAACTCGCAGACAGTTGTTATGCGGGGATCCTCGAGGTGGGTATGCCCAATGTCCCCCTGCTCGGGGTCCCGGTCGATCCCCAGTTCATCGGTATTGCCACCATTGGCGGGACAAACCCGCTGGCCGCAATCCGTGAGGGGGGACGATGGGTGCAGATCCAGGCTATGAAAGGCCTGATGGATATTGCGGAGATGGAAGAGATCCGCGATTTCTGAACCGGGCGGATTTCCTTCCCCCGCGAGATACTTTTTTCGGCCATGCCGGCCGGGGATGACGCGCGGAATTCCAGGCAGGTTACAGATCAGGATACCGACTGT
Organism: Methanoregula sp.; assembly: GCA_041663625.1. Classification (GTDB taxonomy): domain Archaea; phylum Halobacteriota; class Methanomicrobia; order Methanomicrobiales; family Methanospirillaceae; genus Methanoregula. The sequence continues at coordinate 4,039 of JBAYMI010000170.1, read as the reverse complement.
TGTAAGGATGTCTGAAGGATCGCGCCCAGACGCCGGGTATTATTTACCAGTAATGAAAAAGAACTGATGATGCTTGGATGGGACGGGGAGTTACCTTCCCCTACAATCCGGACAATAGAGGAGATGCGCCCAGTCCTCGCCGATCCTTTGTGTACGTGTAATGGACCGCTTTATTACATGTACCGCGATCTGGCAAAGTCGGACGCTGACTGGCGGTGGCTGCATGCCCACCACCTCAGGTATGACATGACGGTCATTCCTCCCCGCGATCTCTGCGGGGAATGGGTGAAGACCAAGGGCCATTACCACCCGAAGACTCCTGCCGGCGTGGGCTACCCGGAGATCTACGAGGTGCTTGAGGGGCAGGCGGAGTATCTCCTCCAGTCGCGCGATCTTACCGATATTGTCATGATCAGCGCAGGCGCGGGAGATGTTGTCATCATACCACCGGGATACGGGCACGTATCAATAAATCCTTCACCGGATGAGACCCTTTCCATGGCAAACCTCGTCTCCACCGCATTCGAGAGCGAGTATGGTGAGTACGAGTCGCACCATGGTGCGGCATACTTCGCATTATCCTCCGGGGAGTTCCGGAAAAATCCCCGGTACCCGGCAGTCCCCCCGGTCAGGTCGGTTCGGGCCAGGTCAGGCCACGAGAGCCACCGGTTCTCCCGGGGTCCGTTATACAGCCTGATTGGGAATGCGGAGGCACTGGCTTTCCTGAACACGCCGGAAGATTACGCCGCTATTCTGGATATCCTGCTAAAAGATTAGGTGCCGGCAGCCGCTTGTGTTCGCTCTTCTTCACGAGCGCGAGCACCTTCTCTTCCGTTGGCGTCCGAGCCTGCCACTGCTGGTTCTCAAGGGCTTTGAGCGAGGTATCGATCTCGGCATAGGTGAGGCCGATCTCAATCTCATCGCTCTGCCCTTCCCAGAGGCCGGCAGAGGGTACTTTCTTCATGATAGGCTCCGGGATACCCAGTTCCCGGGCAACCACGTAGACATCGGTCTTGTAAAGGTGGAGGAGCGGCTGGAGATCAGCAGCATTGTCGCCGTACTTGGTGCAGTAGCCCAGCATGTACTCGCTCCGGTTGGAAGTGCCGCACACGATCCGGTTGTCCCGGTTCGCATGGTAATACAGGGTGACCATGCGGATGCGGGCCATCAGGTTGCCGAGCAGGTAGGGTGTCTCAACAAAGCCCGGCAGGGCGCGGTACGCATCGAGCAGGGGATCGATGCCGATCACCGCATGGGACATCTTCAACCGGTCACATAATTCCTTTGCATCCCGGATATCATCCGGGCTGCTGACCGAGGTTGGCAGGGAGAGGCCAAGGACATTGACCGGGCCAACGGCCCGACAGCAGAACGCCGCGGCCACGGCCGAGTCGATCCCGCCGCTCAGGCCGACGACAATTCCCTTGCACCCGGTATTCCAGTAGGCATACCGGATCATCTGCTCAACCCTGCCCATCCTGCACCCGAGTCCGCCATCAACGTCCATGATTGTGCTCCAGTAAGTGTTTATGGGAATATCCTTTTCAACTGATCGCTGACATCACGACAATCCGTTTCCATCCGCCCGGGCTCCCATTACGTGCCAGGGTCATGACGCACGGTCTGCCGGAGCGCAGCGCACAGGTTCAGGATTGCGTGAGGTGCCGCAGGATGGCGCTGTGAATACGCGGTAAGCAGCGATTGCACATCCGTATACAATGGATCGTCATGTCGTGGCGAAACGGAGAAATTCCCCTCAACACCGCAGATCCGGGCATATGCTGCGATCTCATCAGCTGGTATGTGGCAGAAGGGGGCAATAATCTCCGGACCGGCGGGAATTGGGCCGGTACTGGTGCATCTCTCCATATCTCCCCGCATGAGATCTGCCAGGAGCGATGCCGAGGTTGTTTCAAGCGTTGTGGAAAGCGCAATCCGGGTGATACCGGCTTCGTATGGTGCAGACGTGATATCCGCAATCGCCCCCGTCACCGGAATTCCCGACACCCGTATATCCCTGCGTTTCCCGGTAAGGTCCCGGAGAAAGAGGAGAAGGGCGTTGTCAGCAGCAGTACCTGTCAGGGCTACGGCAATATGATCGCCTGACTGCATCCAGTGCTGCTGGCGGATCAACCGTTTGACTTTTGTCCCGATGTCACGGGTCAGGTGAGCCGGGCAGAGATACTGCCCGGAATAGGGCTGGTAGATCACGGCCTCGTCCTTACACTTGCTGCACTGCATCGTCTGGTCCATTCAATTCTTGAGATAAAGGATGTTTAAGGTTATGCAGGGATCCAAAGATGCGATTTTATACTCGCGCACATAACCACTCTAACGATTATGGGCGTTGCCGCGGAGCATATCCGCACCCTGAACAAATACGAGAAGTCCATCCTGCTCGCTCTCGAACGCGGGATGAAGCGGTACGCGTGGGTGCCGCTGGAATACTTAAAGACCGCAACAAAACTCTCCGAGTCGGAGATCAATTACCGGCTCTCCCGGCTCATTGCGTGGGGGATGGTCCGGTTCAACCCGGTCCCGTACGACGGGTATGCCCTTGTCTTCGGGGGATACGACACGCTCGCGCTTGCCACCCTCACGCAGAAGGGCACGATCTCGGCACTGGGCACGCTCATTGGCGAGGGCAAGGAGTCCGTGGTCTACGATGCCCTCGGGCTTGGGCCGGTTGTCATCAAATTCCACCGGGTGGGCGGGCGCTCGTTCTCCTCAGCCCGGCTCAACCGCGAGTACATGGAGGATGGACACTGCCCGTGGCTCATCGCCTCGCGGAAATCGGCGGAACGTGAGTACGAAGCGCTCAAAGCGCTTCACCCGAAAGTGAGCGTCCCGCTCCCCATTGCCCAGAACCGGCACACGGTCGTGATGTCCCTCATCAACGGCCCCATCCTCAACCGCTGCAACGTCGCGTCTCCCGACGAATTCCTCGATGAGATCCTGGAAAATGTCCGCATAGCGTACCAGGCCGGCATCATCCATTCCGATCTCTCGGAATACAATATCCTTGTCGAGGACGGGAAGTGCATCCTCATCGACTGGCCCCAGTGGATAGGGACCGACCACCCGAACGCGGAAGCGATCGTCGGGCGGGACATCGACAATATCTTGGCATTCTTCAAGAGGAAATACCAGCTGAAGCGCGACCGGGAGGTTGCGTTGCAATGGGTGACCGGCTGAAGGTCTTTGGTATCGACATCATCAAAGGCTCTGTCCGGTCACGATCCCGTCGGCCGATGTATGCCCTTGTGCGGATGGATGGATCCCGGATCGAAAGCGAGTCGGAAGTCTCGCTCTTCCGCCTCTTCCGTATGCTCTCCGCAGAGCAGCCGAACATCCTCGCGGTCGACAGCATCCAGGAGATCGCGGCCGACCAGCACGAACTCTTCTCCTTTCTGCAGGGCCTGCCCCCGCAGAACTTCCAGCCTCAGCAGCTCCTGCTACTCCTGCTGCTCCGACTGCTCCGACTGCTCCTGCTGCTCCGGGCGCTCCGGGCGCTGTGCCTGCCGGAATGCCTGCCGGCTTCAATCCCGCCGATATGCTCAAAACTTTCCCCGAAGACTTCATGATTTTTTACAACAGTCCCCGAAGTTTATTTCTTCAGAAAGTTCAGGCAGCTGACGTTTATAAAAGAAATAAGAAGTAACTTTAGCCCGCAACACACAACTAACATTATATAGTTTTCAAACATTTTTTCTCAAAAAAGGTCACCGGATTCGCTCCGGAGACCTTTTTTCTTTAATCCCTGCTACTCCTTTTGTATCTTTACGGCCGGATCCATGCAAATCGTTTTTTTACCATAAAAATCAGAATTTAACTAACTATATTTGAGCATAATACATTAATTTACAAATGTTAAAAAAACTATTCCCCGTTCTGGCCTTTATAATTCTCGTTGCATTCTTTTCATCCTGCGGTAAGGACAAGGATCACTCCGGACTCGTTCACATCAGAACCTTTTCAGGTTTCAGCAGAAATTTTAATGATCTTCACCCAAAACATCTTGCCGCAGCTAAAAAAATCG
>JBAYMI010000169.1:0-5307 GCA_041663625.1 Methanoregula sp. | reverse complement strand
GTGTAAAAGAGGGAAAGTTCGGCCTTGCGCTCATTGAGGCACAGGGCACGGCTGCCGGTGTCTTCACGGAGAACCTCGTGAGGGCTGCACCGATCGAGCTGATGCGAAAGCAGATCAAGGCCGGGAAACTGGAAGCGGTCATCGTCAACAGCGGATGTGCGAATGCCTACACGGGAAAACGGGGACTTGCCGATGCCGTTACCATGACGGAGTATGCCGGATCAGCGCTCGGGGTAAAACCCACGCGGGTCGGCGTTGCCAGCACCGGCGTCATCGGCCGGTATCTCGACCTGCCCCTCATCGAGCGGCAGAGCAGGGATGTTGCGCCGAAAATTGTCCATACTGCTGAAGCAGAGGTTGCTGCCGCCAAGGCGATCATGACCACAGACACCGTCCAGAAGCACGCGCTCGTGAAGAAGGAAGGCTTCACCATCGGCGGCATCTGCAAGGGAAGCGGCATGATTGCCCCGAATATGGGCACCATGCTCGCGTTCATCTATACGGATGCAGAGGTAGGGGCAAAACCGCTTTCTGAGGCCCTGAAGCTGGCGACCCGGCGCTCCTTCAACCGGGTGATCGTTGACGGCGACACAAGCACCAATGATATTGCGCTCTGCACGGCAACCGGTGAAGCGGGAAAAGTAAAGAAAACAGAATTCTCCGCAGCGCTCGAAGAGTGCTGCCGCCTCCTTGCCATGCAGATTGCCGCTGACGGCGAGGGCGCATCCAAACTGCTGCAGGTCACCGTCACCGGGGCAAAAAAGGAAGACGATGCGGAGAAGGTTGCCCGCACCGTCATCGAGTCGCCGCTCGTGAAGACCGCGGTGTATGGCGAAGACCCGAACTGGGGCCGGGTCGTGGCTGCAGCCGGCAGGGCTGGCGTGAAGTTCGATCCGAACGCGGTCTCGCTCTGGATAAGCGATGGCAGCAAGAAGTACCCGCTCGTAAAGTCCGGCGAGATCATCGCAGATCTCGTTGCCGCCAAGAAAGCGATGCATGGTAAGAGCGTGATCTTCATCCTCGATCTTGCCGCAGGAAAGGCGGAAGCGACTACCTGGGGCTGTGATCTCACCGAGCGCTACGTGGAGATCAACGGCAGGTACACGACATGATGAAACGCGAAGACGTGCTCATGGAGGCGCTGCCGTATATCCAGCAGTTCCACGGCAAGACCATCGTGATCAAACTCGGCGGCCATGCGATGGTCGACCCGGTGGTGCTGGAGAACGCGATCCGGGATGCCGTGCTCCTGCATTACGTCGGTATCCGCGTTGTCCTCGTCCATGGCGGCGGCCCGGAGATCAGCGAGAAGATGAAGCAGCTGGGCAAGGAGTCTGTCTTTGTCGGGGGCCTGCGGGTGACCGACCAGGAAACCCTCGAGATCGCCCAGATGGTGCTGGTCGGCAAGATCAACAAGGGCATCATCTCCCTGATCTCCAAGTGCGGTGCAAAAGGCGTCGGGATCTCCGGCAGTGACGGGAACCTGATCATTGCAAAGAAGATGGATCTCCAGAAGGTCGAGGTCGGCGGCATCCAGAAGGAAGTTGATCTCGGGCACGTCGGCGAGATCGAGTGGATCGACCCCACGCTTCTCAACACCCTGCTCGACAAGGACTACATCCCGGTCGTTTCACCTATCGCCATCGACAAACACGGGGGCAGCCTGAACATTAACGCCGATACCGCGGCCGGTGACATCGCCATCGCACTTCACGCCTACAAGCTCGTCAACATGACGGACGTTGACGGCGTCATGGACAAGGACCGCACCAAGGTCTTCCATAAACTCACTATCCGCGAAGCCAACGATCTCCGGAACTCCGGGGCAATCGGTGAGGGCATGATCCCCAAGGTGATGTCTGTCATCAAGGCCGTGGAGAATGGCGTCAGCTACTCCCATATCATCAACGGGAATACCGAGCACAACCTCATCCTCGAACTCTTCACCCACGATGGTGTCGGGACGATGATCTCCCTCTCCTGATTTTTTGCAGGTATTTTATTAACGTATGAATCTTTAACAATCTTACAGGGTTTCCTCTATGGACAAGACCATCAAGATCGTTCTAGCAGTTCTTGCGATTGTCGTGGTGGCCGGCATCGCTGTGCTCGCTGACGGTACATCAGCGGCAGTCCCGAAAGCTTCAGGACCCGTCCCCGTTCTTTCTGCCAACGATACGATATATTTCTTTTATGGCGAGGAATGCACCCATTGCCACAAGATAATGCCGTTTATCACCAATATGACGAAGAAATACCCGGATGCAAATATCCGGATCCTCGAAGTCTGGCATAACCAGACCAACCAGCAGATCTTCCAGCAGGCAAATGCCGCAGCGGGTATAACCACGTCGGGTGTTCCTGAAGTCATTGCCGGGACCGTGGTCCTCACGGGCGAAGTGGAGATCCCGGAAAAGTTCGAGAGTCTCATTCAGGAGTATCAAAAAAAAATCTGAATGATTCACCGGCATCCGGAAACATCTCTTCCAGGATAAGTTCCCCGCTATCAGGCAGTACTCTTCGGGCAGTCTATTTTTACGGTGACGGGTGCGAGCACTGCGAGAAAGTAAAACCTGTCATTGCCAGCCTCCAGCAAAAATATCCCGATCTCCAGGTTGAATCCCTGGAAGTCTACCACAATGCCACCAACCAGCAGCGCTTCGTATCGATGAACCGGCAGTATAACATCAGCAGCTCGGGAATCCCGGAGATCTTCATCGGCACCCGGGCACTTGTCGGGGATGTTGCGATCAGCGGGCAGTTCGAGGCAGCGATCCTTGCCGAGAAAGCCAGGATCGCATCGTGCAACACTACGGAGATCGCACCGGTTCCGGACGGGGAGTGCGCCACCGGTGCCATACCCCTGACCCCTCAGATGGTGATCCTCCCGGCCCTTGTTGACAGTATCAATCCCTGTGCCCTCTCGGTCCTGATCTTCCTTCTCATCCCGCTCGCAGCAGCAGCGAACCGGCGAAGAATCCTGTCCATCGGCGGCGCATACATAGCCGCGGTCTTCCTCTTCCACCTTCTCGTGGGGGTCGGGATCTTCTCGATTGTCTCCCTCTCCGGGTTCTCGAAGATCTTCTCGCTCATCGGGGGGTCGCTGGCTATTATCTTTGGTCTCATCACCCTCTCGGATGTGATACGGAACCGGGAGACCTTCTTCCTCTCGGTCCCGAAGTCCGGTAAGGGGCTCCTCTCCCACTACAGCCGGATCGCATCCGTTCCCGCAGCGTTCATCCTCGGGATACTTGCCGGGCTGCTCGGCTTCTCCTGCACCGGCGGGATCTACATCAGCATCCTTGCCCTGATGAGCCAGAGCCTGACGATTGCGGCCGGCCTGCCCTACCTGCTCCTCTATAATGTGATCTTCATCCTGCCGCTCGTGCTGGTAACGCTCCTTGTCGCGTACGGCATATCCCCGGAGAGGGCGGACACCTGGAGGACTGAACACAAACGGGCCCTCCGGCTCGTGATAGGTCTCATCATGATAGCTCTCGGGCTTGTGATATTCCTCGGGTGGTTCGGGTAAAAGCCTGGACCCTGTTTTTTGTATGGCAAAAAGGCCGGTGATGGGGGGGCGATGCCGAAACCCGAAGGCGGGCTGTAAGGATTCCCGGCAACAATTTTCATCCTTTTTTGTCATGGAAAAAAAGCACACTACCGTCCGGGCATGTCCGCAGGTTAATAGAGCCGGTCATCACGCCCTCTCCCAAAAAAGTGATTTGTTAAGCCCGGGAGAACGGGCCGATCTCCTTTGATTCAAATCCGGTGACTTTCCCTGAGGCGCCGGTGGTGAATGTGAGATAGCCGGTCTGGTCGTCCGGGTTCGGGAACGAGAGGTACCACGTATTCTCCGTCACATGGACGAGGGTGCCCGGGTACTTGTCCGGGCCAAGCTGGATTGTCATGTTCGATGCATCCGCACCCTCGCCCACCAGCATCGGGCCGTACAGGGCACTCTCGTACGTTCCCGCGAGGGTCGATGGGGCGATGGTTGCGGGTTTTGCATCGGCGGGTATTTCAGCGGATTTCATGAGCGAGTACCAGCCGGCCTGGCTGGCCTTCTCCCGTGCCTGCAGGTCAACGCCGCTCTTTCCGATGTACCGTTCGAGGAATTCATCCCGGATCGCCTCGGGGAAGACAGTCAGCTGCTTGTTGGCGATGACAACAAGGCCGACCTTCTTCCCGGGTACCAGGATCACGATCGAGCGGACACCTTCAAGCGCCCCGTTCTTCTCGATGACCCGCTCGCCAAGGAAGTGATAGGAGTCGCAGCCCAGGCCGACCGCCCCGTTCGGGTCGCCGAGCGGTCCGCTTCGTCCGGCAACCAGGCTTGCAGCATGGATCTCTTTCACGGTCTTGTTGGTCAGGACCTGCTTCCCGTCAACCGTGCCTTCGTTCAGCATCATCCGCAGCCACTGCGTCATGTCCCGGCCGGTGGAGACGACCTGGCCGGCCGCGGGGAACCCTGCCTCCTCGAGCGGTATCGTGTGGACATTCCCGCCCGAGCCGTCATGGCCGGAGACGTGGTTGGCATCGAGATACAGGGTCTCCGGGTGGGCTCCTGACCGCGTCATGTTGAGCGGCCGGAGGATCCGGGCGTCCGTTACGTCCTCCCAGCTCCGGTTGTCGACGGCTGCCGCGGCCTCCCCGGCAATGAAGAACCCGGCATTCGAGTACAGGTACTTCTCCCGGAAACTGGTGGCCGGTTCAAGATAGCGCAGCCGGTACAGTATCTCGCTGTTGGAATACCCTTCCCTGCCCAGCATGTCGCCGTCGTACTGCTGCAGTCCCGAGCGGTGGGCGAGCAGGTCGCGGAGGGTCACGTGCCCGCCGGCATAGGTGTCTTTCAGCGCAAAGCCCGGCAGGTACGTGACAACCGGAGTGTCCCAGCCGAGTTTCCCCTCGTCAACGAGGGAGCCGACAGCACCCGCGGTGATATACTTGGAGACCGACGCGACCTGGAAACGGGTGTTGGGGTCGACTTTCTCCGGTTTGCCGATCTCCCGGACTCCATACCCTTTCAGGTACACAACGGTGTCGTTCTCGACAATGCCGACAACGGCGCCCGGGACTTCATATTCGGCCAGCTTTGCGGTTACGAATTCATCAAACCCGTCAAGGTTCCCGGCCGTCTGTGTTGTTGTCGTTGTGGTTGCCGGACCTGAACAGCCGGCACAGATGGCCATGACAGCGAGGAATGCAACAGCAGACAGGAAAATTACTGAACGGTTGGCAGGAAAACGCATATACGGGGAGTTGTGGTTTACTTGTGAAAAATCTTATGATTTGAAATTTATTTAT
>JBAYMI010000168.1:0-5353 GCA_041663625.1 Methanoregula sp. | reverse complement strand
TGATTTATTGCAGGTCTCCGAAACCCGGTACCGCCGCCTCTTTGAAACAGCACAGGATGCGATCCTCATCCTTGACGGGGACACCGGGGAGATTATCGATGCGAACAAATTCATTCTCGATATGCTGGGATACCCGCTGGAGTATTTCATGGGCAGGCACCTGTGGGAACTGGGTTTTCTCAAAGACAAATCCTTTGCCCAGACCACATTTACCAAACTGAAAAAGGAAGGATATATCCGGTATGACGATCTGCCCCTGGAAACAATACAGGGCAGGGCAATGCATGTGGAGTTCGTCAGCAACGTCTACCTGGTTGGTGACAAGAGGATCATCCAGTGCAATATCCGGGATATTTCCGACAGGAAACGTGCTGAATATGCACTTGCCCTTGCCAGCAGGAAACTAAAACTGATGACGGGAATAACCCGCCATGATATTCTCAACCAGGTGATGGTCCTCTCAGGTTCCCTGGAACTTGCGCTAACCACGGTTAAAGAACCGGAAAAAATTGCCCATATTACCCGGGCAAAAAAAGCAGCAGACACCATTCAGCGCCAGATCGCGTTCACCCGGGAATATGAGGATCTCGGGGTGAGGTCTCCGGTCTGGCAACGCGTGTCGGACATAGCCCGTTCAGCCTCATCACAGATGACCGACAGTACAATTACTCTTGAGATCCCCGATGACACTCTGGAAATATATGCAGATCCGCTTTTCATCAAGGTCTTGTACAACCTGTTTGATAATGCCCGGCAGCACGGAGAAACAGTGACCCGTGAAAGTATATCCCATCAGCAGATCGGTACCGGGCTTATCCTTACCGTTGAGGATAACGGGATCGGGATATCGTCCGAAGATAAACAGCATCTTTTTGAACGGGGTTTCGGGAAACATACCGGGCTTGGCCTCTTCCATTCCCGGGAGATCCTGTCAATCACCGGCATTTCCATCAGCGAGACCGGAATGCCGGGCAAGGGTGCACGATTCGAGATCGCGGTACCGGACAATATGTTCCGGTTCACAAAAAAACCTGCACACGCAATAGCGGGCTAATCTTATTTTTTATTCTGGTGATTTACTATGACTGATAATCAAATCGACGACGCAGAAAAGGCCATTGAAGATGGCATGAATATAATCGGAAAAGGAGCCCGTGGGTTCAATGACGAATTCATGGAGTTTCTCAAGAAATATCAGGTTATCGGCCTTGCTGTTGCGGTTGTCATAGGAACTGCCGCAACGAAACTGGTGAACTCCACGGTGAATGATCTTATCATGCCCATTGCGGCTGTCATTATTCCATCAGGTAAATGGCAGACTGCCGTTCTCGCGATTGGTCCCCTGAAATTCCTTGTGGGGGATTACCTGAGTGCGATCATCGATTTCGCTATCATCGCGATGGTGATCTTCCTTGCAGTCAAATATCTGATGAAAGGGGAAATGGGTAAGAAGGCCTGAAGATTTTTTTATACAGCGATGATGGCGATAAATCAAGTAATAATTTTACGGGTACATTTTTCTGACATTGTTAATAAAAAAAAATTTCAGGATCCGAAAAAAATATCGTTCTCATTCCATCAGGAATCGTCCCCTTTCCGGCCCCCGTATCGGTATCCTGCCTGAAGAATTGCATATCTGCTCATCCGGACAGGGGACGGGATAGATTTTCCCTCATGTCCCAGTCTCCGCCGTATCTCCCTCTCCATAGACACCGTGTTTCCCTCCCCCGGATTGCAATGCCGCTGGATTACCGGAATAATTCACCGGTAGTGATGGGGGGGCAGTCTGTTCAAGAGGCAAATTAATACGCCCCGTCCCCCACGGGGGACAACCTGGCGCAAGAGGGGGCGAGTATTTCTATAAAAAATGGTTTCAACAGAACAGAAAAAAATAGCAAATGGATCCGGCAATACACTCGTTTTCCGGCAGGATAGTGCCCGATCCTTTTTCCCTTAAAGCTCCTGCTACAGTATGAATGCAACAATGGCGACAATGACAAAGATTATGATAAGCCACTTCGCGATATCCATGGAAAACCCTGCTATGCCCCGTGCACCGGCTATGTATGCAACCAATGCTAATACGAGGAACAGCACTGCCAGTTCGATTAACATGTTTCACACTCTATCTTTTTTTCAACTGTGATCCGGCTTCATGTGCTGCAATTTTGGCATCAGCAACGACTTTGTGGACACCGATTTTTACATTATCGGATACGTTCTGTGCCTCCACTCCGGCATCTTTGAGGGTGTTATGGGCTGCGACTGTTGCATCATCGTACACGGCATGGGCAGCCACGCGGGCGTCATCGACGACTTTGCTGGCCTTCACTTTTAGATTATCTGTCATTTGCGCTTTCAACTCCAATCCCCGATATGGTATCTGAAGAGTTTTCTTGAGATTCCGATTTTTATTCCCATACCTGGGCAGCCCAGCATAGAGCGAGAGTATTAATAACTCTTGTCGGTTGTTGCAAAAACTGAAGCAAGAGGGAATTTTCGGTGAATGGCAACCGGAACATCATAACCAGTTCCCCGGACCTCAATCGCGTTCTGCAGACGCGGGCATCACACGGGTGCAATAGTTCTTAAGAAGATAATAAAGCGCCATCTCAACGGTGCAGTGGCGGCCCGGGAGAACCAGCAAAATGATTCTGTATCGTGCCTGAAAAGGGGAAGCCGGGATCTTAATCCAGCCGGGGAATTATTAAAAAACAGTGTCTGACCGTCCATTCAACCGCACTGAAATTATTTTGTATTATTGCGGGAGCAATGCTTTCACACGATCAGAAGTCATACCCGGGGTAATTTTTGAACCATACATTAATTGTACTGCTTTCCAATCGAGATCACTGAGGCGTGTGGTGGTTTCAGACCCGGCGTAGAATATACTGTCCGGATAATCGTATGTTTCTCCCGGAAAACCTAAGTTATCCAGCAAACCCCTCAGAATCCAGTGTGTTCGTTTGTCACCTTTCAGATCGGAATTAATGAAAATGACTTCTTTCGATACGTGATCATTTGTCACGGTCATGTGAAGATAATTGATGACGCCCGTTGACGGATTTTTAGAGATAGTCAGGTCACCAAGATCCTCAATATTATCTAATGAAGATTGTGAAGAAAAGGTAATCACAATACTTGCCTGATCACTGAATTTCAGATCAGAATGGAATTTATCCGTGGTTGAGTAGTTATTAAACTGTGACGTGAACTTCTGTAACAGCACGAGATCTTTTTCCTGGTAATCACCCATGACAGCCATGCTCAGAAGTGTTTTTTCCGGAGTCCGTTTATTGATCTTCGTGTTGTCAGGACCAAATGCAACTGCAAAGAAATGCTTGTTGAGATTTGCAGTGGTTATTCCTTTTTTGGTTGCCACAGGCTGTACGGTCACAATCGTTGTAACCGGGGGGGAGAGAAGATATACCGTCTGATTATTTTTTGCAGACAGGGTTGCATTTTTCTGAAGGTTTTCTACGATAGATAAAATATCACTAATCTCGGTACTGGAATTATTCTGTGGTTTTACCGGGCTCCAGATCCCGGAAGTGGCTGCCATCGTGACTGCCAGCAGGATCAGAATAACCACGCCCATAAACAGGAGAGAATAGAGGGGTATTCCGGGTTTTGTATACACGGCATAGGGGGGTTCGATCTTTTTTTCCGGTAAAACCACGAGACTCTTTAACGTATTGCCAATATCGATAGCAAATCTGGTGGGATAATTTTCCTGAATGGGTATTGGATAGGATGAGTAGGGTTGCCCGGACTGAGTGATCATATCGGAATCGTGAGATAGATCAGATTGTGAAATAACTGCAGGAAGATCAACCGTACCAGAAAGACCCGGATCGGAAACGGTTTCAAGATACTTCTGATCCAGTTCCCCGCTGGAAATCGATTTCAGCATTTTGAAGATCAGATTATCGCTTATCTCCGAATCCGTATCCTGATCCGGTAAATAGGGCTTGTTGTTTAAAAGCGCTTCAAATACGGCAAGTTCACGTTCTTTAAAATATCGTTCAAGTGTCGACTGGATCTCTGCATACCCGATATCGGCATTAAAATGAGAGACCACCGCGGGCCCGATAAGGTAAATACAATTCTGGTCAATTTTCTGATCGGGTGAAGCCAGGTTAAATTTTCGTACGATCCGGGTTAATTCGTAAAGCACCGATTCCCAGTCATTATCGGAACCCAATTGCGTCCGGATAATATCCGCTATACCGGGAGCAATTAATTCTGCTTTTTTCCGGTCATGGTCATTGATCGCAGAAAGAAATGCCGTATTTTCCTCTTCGACAAGAGTTGAGAACGTGGCCACTATCAGCAGATAATTGGGTGCGATTCCCGTTTTCTCGATAAGACGATAGATTTTTTCAAAATCGCCAATAATGAACGGTATTTCTCTGCAAACCCGGAACAGGGGGAGATCCATCGAAGTAGTGTTCTTTTTACGAGGATCATAATCTGCACCTAACTCGGCACACTTTTTCGAAAAAAACAGTTCAACTTCCCGGAGATCGTGTTCCCCGATAGGGAATAATTCTTTTTCAAATAATTCAAGAATCAGGTGAATCGATCGTTTTCTCGTCGTATCGAGGATCGAATAATAGCGGAGGCAATAATTATGATATACCTGATAATCAATCGCATTGAACTGAATCCGGATTTTTTCCATAGTATTTGCGTCTCTCCGTGCTGATCATTCTTCATGAGGGCGGGGAGGATATACTTCACGGGGTATTGCATTTAGTGCAGCATTTATTGCAACGAGATACTCCAATAACAATAAAAAAAACATCAGCGGAAATGTGCTCTTGTGCTGATGGGAAACATTCCGCCGGGAGAGCCCCAAAAAGTAACCGGCAGAAGCAGATCGATAGGGAAAAACTGGATGGGGCAATTGCCAGATTAAACCAGAAATGGTTTTTGGAGTGTTGAGTCCAGAACGGTTTTTTATAAGACGGGAAATCCTATCCTGACATACCCGAACCGAGATGACTCTGGATCTGCTCGAGCCGTTGCTCCTGATCCTGGATTTTCTGTTTCGTGTTCTTTATGGCGATTGTTATCTCATTCTCAGGACCGTTTATTTTCTCATCCTGGTTATAGGAATGGACCAGGAGGTCCCATAACCGTTTATTGACATCAACCACCCGGATGAGACGGGCGCATTCGCAGAGTTCATTCCGGTCGATCCCGGTTCCCTTCGCACGGGCAATTTTCTCCGAGATCAGCTGCCGTCGGGTGAATACATGCATTATGGCTTCCTTCAGGCTCTGGTAAGTAACCGGTTTCATGATATAATCTTCTATGCATATGCCATACTCCTCGACATCCTGTGGGG
>JBAYMI010000167.1:0-5379 GCA_041663625.1 Methanoregula sp. | reverse complement strand
TACTGACCTGACACCCCTTGACGGGATCTTCACGATCAAGCTGACCGATCCCAGCGGCCAGCAGATCTCCAATTTTTATACCGGCAGCGTTGGTGCGAAAGACACGCAGATCCTCTCCCTTGACAGTACCCCGTTTATTACCACATCCACCTACCTGGGAAAGAAGATGGAGTTGTGGAACCATCTCGCCCGGGATACCAGCGGAGGCCTGCTCTATCCACCGGGAACCTATACGTTTACGGTCACCCAGAATCTCAACAATATGAAAGACACCTACGCCGCAGCCGGGACCAGGAACCCGGTCGGCAGGACCACGGCATCAGCTGGTGTGAACTTCCTCCCGCAGGAATCTCTTGCCGCCGTTACCACGACCGCGCAGCCCGAACCTGTAGCAACGATCACTGAAACGGCCGAACCGACAAAAACTCCGCAGAAAGTAACCGTGCCAACAACGGTACCGGTGACCACGAAGACCACCTACGCTCCCCTGCCGGCCGTAATTGTCGTTGCCGGGCTCATCTGCGCCGGGCTCATAAGTGCCAGGAGGATGCGGTAACGCCTCCCGTATCATACCCCCCTTTTTTTATCCACGTTATTATAGGATGAACATCCAACGTACTGGACGGAGTAATACGATGCAGTTTCGGATTCTTGTGCTCACCGCGGTTGTAGCGCTTATGGCTTTCTCGCCGGTACTGGCGGCAGAGACCACCGACCAGGCGAATAATCCCTGGTACTGGTACAACGAAGCAGTAGATCTTGCCAATGCAGGCAGATTCACAGAAGCATTGCAGGCAAACGAGAAGGCGCTCGCCATCAACCAGAGTATCCCGGTGGCATGGGCCAATGAGGCCGGGATCCTCGTGCAACTGGGAAGATACGAGGATGCCATCCGTGCCGCGGATACGGTCCTGTCTGTCAACAATTCAGAGATGCCCAACACCTATGCTGCTGCGTATTACAGCAAGGCCGATGCGCTCCTGGCACTGGGCAGGACAGAAGAGGCAAAGACCGATTATATGAAAGCATACGAGCTTGATTCAACCCTGGTCCCCCCGATGATTATCTCAGGTGCGGTATCTCCGCTTGCAACGACTTCCCCCGCGGTATCCCAGGGTCCGGCTTCTGCTGCACCATCCGTTCCGTCCGCCGCCCCGACAACGGCTCCCACCACTGCCCGCTCTCCGGTCCCGGTTATGGTAATCCTGGGGGCACTCTTCATTGCGTTTTCATGGTGCCGGTACTGCCGGTCCGAATAACTTGCCGGGATTTTTCCTCACAAAAATCAAACTTTTTTCATAACATCTCTTTCAGACAGCATACCGTGCCCCGGATTTTTTTCGGGTCTTTTGTCAGAAAAAACCGGATAAATCTGCTTTTGCAGAAATGCTTTGATCTTTTACATGACGCTCTTTGGGTCTCTGCCTTCGGCTCTGCCCCCCGCGTGGGCATCCCCCGCATTGCGATGCCGCTGGATTACCGGAATAATTCACCGATAGTGATGGGGTGGCAGACCGTTCAGGAGAGAGTTTAATGAGACCCGGTCCCCACGGGAGACCGGGGGCGCACGGGAGGGCGATCATTCTGGTATTATACGGGATCATCCCGGCAGTGCAGACCCCGGATTTCGGGAGAGTGTGCTGCATCGGGGGGAATTTTCATTGCTCTTGCATTGCTCTGGGGATGGCAGATCGATCATGTTGTGCCGGATCGCTTCGATATCATCGGTGCAGATCGTCCTGGCTGGTTTATTCATCATAATGTCCTGGCCCCGGGCAACTGCAATCGCGTAACCGGGAAAGAAATGTCAACTCCCTGCAACTATCCTCTTTTTTTACCCGGGCATCTTTTTACCATTTTCACCATCAGCGGCCTGTTATAAAAAAAGAGATCGCTTATGTCCCTCTGCGTGAATACTGATGCAGCATGAGCCCTGCAGCCAGTTTCCAAATGAGGCACCGCGTGACCAACGCGGCAATCCGTTCCCGGATCGTTCCCGTTCTTCTCCTTCTTATTGCCATTACCGGTCTTGCAGCCGCGGCTCCTGGTCTCTCCGTAACCACGGCATGGAAGGATACCTGCGTTGCATTCGAACAGAACAACGAGACCGCGTACAACGAGGCGATTACCGCCTCGTTTGCGCCGGTTGCTGCGAACCTGACGCCGCCCGCGGATTACCGCAATCTCTCGTGGAGCCGGGCGTTCTTCTCCCTCAATGCCCTCATGGAGGAGCGGTATGCCTTTACCGGATGGCGGGCTGTGGACTGGGATGCGCTCAACAGGACCTGGGCGCCGGCAATTGCCGATGCCGAGAAGCGGCAGGACAACGCGTCTTATTACCGGGCGCTCCGGGGATACCTGTTCGCGATTCCTGACGGGCACGTGAACGTGCTGTCGAATTCCGGAGATTACGGGGCAAAGTACGCTGACATTGGCGGGGGCTACGGGATTGCGCTGGTGCAGCTCGACTCCGGCGACGTTATAGTGAGTTATGTGGCTAACGGGAGCGCAGCGGAGAAGGCAGGGATCCGCCCTGGCGATAAAGTGACGGCCTGGAACGCTGTGGAGATCCACGAGGCAGTCAACCTCACGCCGCATATCTGGGTGACGAAGAAACCCTCCACGGAAGAAGGGATACGACTCCAGAAGACCCGGCTCCTGGCCCGGGCCCCGGTCGGCACGCCGGCTTCGGTCAAAATCACCTATGGATCCATCCCGCATCCCCGTTCCCTGAACCTGACGGCTTACGATGACGGGTACGACACGCTGAAGAAGGGCACATTCTTTTTAGGAACGGAGATCAACGATATCGGCGTCGATCCCATGACCGGCATCCAGCCGCAGTTTGGCAATGATATGGTAACGGTGCGGACGCTCCGGAACGGGTACACCTACATCGCGGTCTACGGGGAATCATATGACGTGTACCAGCCATTCAGGGCCGCAGTGATCTCAAGCATAGCGAACAAGTCCCCGGGCATGGTCATCGACCTCCGGTTTAACGGTGGCGGCGAGGACAACCTCGCATCCTGCATGGCCGGGTGGTTCGTTGACGAACCGGTCTTCTACGAGTATGCCACCATGTACGATCCCGGGACGGGGGAGTATACGCCCATTACGGAAGCCTGGACGCAGCCGCAGGCTGCCCGGTATACCGGGACGGTTGCAGTGCTCGTCTCCCCGGATACCATCAGTTCGGGCGAGGGGATCCCGATGGTGTTTACAACGTCCGGCCGGGGTGCGGTTGTTTCCTGGTACGGGACCAACGGGGCGTTCGGCATGAACGGCGTGCAGGCGATTATGCCGCTGGACATGTACATCCTCTTCCCTGCCGGGGCCTCGCTGGACCGCAACGGGACTATCCAGGTGGACAGCAATGCATCCCGCAGCGGCGGCATAGCGCCGGGCATCAGGGTACCGCTGAATGAGACGACGGTTGCCCGGGCTCTGGCCGGAGAGGATGTCCAGTTAACATATGCAATGGAATGGCTGGACGGGCAGCAGGTCCCGGTGACCACGGCGCCAGCTGATTCGCCGACGCCAAAAGCTGCGGCCGGAATGGCTGCGGTCCTGGCTGCAACCGGTGCGGCAATATTGCTGGCGAAGCGGAAATGAAGGGGCCGGCAACCACACAGGAGGAGAGATCTCCCTGCCACAATAAAATGGGGAGGGGGAAGTGATCGCAATCTGAAGGGGAGATCCGGATAAAGGAAAGTGACAGGGAAAATCCGGTATTGAAAAAAATCCATCGGATCAAAGCACGGATACGAAATGACAGGACAATCAACGCCAGGACCGGAGCAGTACAGCGATTGTTAACGGTGAGTGAAAAGAATCAGGTAAGAGCCTGACAGATCCGGCCGCGCAGAGAAATCCGCGATCTTCACGGATTCAGGTTCGGAAAAACAATCTCAAATGGGAGTTTTCCGGATATCCGGTAGCTGTCCCAGTCAGGATCTCTTACGCGGCCGGTCAACCGGCTGGATCTCCTGCACACATTTTCGCGACAGGTAGCCGGCGTAAATATCCGGGGATATGAAAATTCCTGTCAACCTGCCGTTATCCTCCATGACCGAGAGAGACTCGTGGCGGTCGGCCAGCAGCAACAATTTCACCGAGAGACCGGTCTTCTCTCCTGCATCATGGTAAAAGAAGGAGGACGCGATATCCTTCCCGCCAGTATAGCATTTTACCGGCGCGTACCTGGCAAGTTCAGGTCTTCCGACAATAAGGTACACGTCAATCCGCTTTGCCGCACGTGAAATGTCGCTGCCGTACCGGCTCATAAATTCTTCATCATTGCAGAGAAGGATAATCTCTGATTTCGCCCTTTTCAGCATCATCCGGATCTGGTTATCCCGGGTCCAGTCGGTATACAGTTTATATCCCTGCATGAGTGGGGCCGGGGTCTCGGTTTCCAGGGATTTCAGGTGCTCATGCAATCCTTCAAGCGACTTCACGGATTCCCGTTTCAGCCGCTCGAACGTCGCGGTGACATCGACAGGCGAGTACCGCACCGGCGATTTACCGGAAGAGACAATAAACCCTTTCTCTCCAAGGGATTTGAGCGTCTCATAGATCCTGCCACGGGGGATCTTCGTCTGCTCGTGGATTTCACGGGCGCTTGCCACCCTTAATGCTGACAGACTCACGTACACTTTCGCTTCGTATTCACTCATCCCGATCTTATTCAGTTGCAAAAGGAGCGAGTCATCAATCATGAGATCAGCTACTACGTTCAGGAGCACTTCCTTAATATTTTGATCTTGACCATTGAATGGGAATGACGGTCACCCGGTTTAAACCAACAAAATGGACATTTCTCTTTCTCATGCTTTCAGCCATGATGATTCTCATGGGAGGGGCAGCGGTCGCACCGGCCCTGCCCTTAATCAGCCAGGCATTTCCCGATGCAACAGACACCAGCATCTCCTTAATTGTCACGCTTCCCGCGCTTGCAATTGCCGTCACGGGTTTATTCATCGGGATTCTTTCGGATAAGATCGGCAAAATCCCCGTCCTTGCCGCCTCCGTTGCGGTCTTCACCCTTGCAGGAAGTTCCGGATATTATCTCACTTCCATACCCGCGATACTGGCTGGCAGGTTTATTCTCGGGATCGGTATTGCCGGTATCATCTGCACGACTTCCGCCCTGATTGTCTGTTATTATGAGGGGATTTCCCGCGCCAGGGTTCTCGGTTACCAGGCAGCCGCAATGGGTGTCGGGGTATTGATCCTTGAAGTAGCCGGTGGACTTCTTGCAGGAATTTCCTGGCGTGCAGCGTTCCTCATTTACCTGCTTGGCGTCCTCATTTTCTTCGGGGTTCTTTTAACGATGAAAGAGCCCGTCCGCAAATGCGAGGAGATCAGGGCAGTACC
>JBAYMI010000166.1:0-5385 GCA_041663625.1 Methanoregula sp. | reverse complement strand
GGAGAATACGAATCAGATTTCAATGTCGGAGAAATTGGGATTACTTACGGATATCCCAAAGACGGGAGATGGGATCTGAAACGGTTTGTCCTTGGGATGGCCTCAAACCAGCACGGAATCCCCCTGTTTCTCCAGACGTTTTCCGGCAACGAATCCGACAAAGAAACGATTCGGACGATTGTAAACGCATTAACAGACAATCTCAAATCGAAAGAAAAAGTCTACCACGTCGCGGACTCCGCATTTTATACCGCCGAAAACATTCAGTCCGTAAGAGAACATACCTTCTGGATTACCCGGGTGCCGGCAACGGTCTCTGAGGTAACCAATTTTGAGAATGCCGATCTTGAATTCACCCCCGGTAACGATGAGCGGTATTCCTGGTTTGAATGCCCTGCTGATTATGCAGGTATCAAACAGAAATGGGTTGTCTACCATTCAGAGTTGATGCAGGAACGCCAGGAGAAGACGTTCGATACCAACCTTGAGAACGATCTTGGTAAGGCTAGAAAATCTGTAAAAAAGATCTGTTCTCCGGAGTATGCCTGCGAACTGGATGCACGCGCAGCTGCCGAACGGTGGCTCAAGAAGAATCCTCGATACCGGTTCCGAGATTGTAAAATCAGTCCGGTTAAGCGGAAATTGGGAAAATGTCGGGGTCGACCTAAAACTGATGAGCATCTTGAAATCTCCTATAAACTCTCGGTCGGCGTTGCGTTCAATGATGGTACCATTGCCAATGAACGGAGAAAATTGGGGAGATTCGTCCTCGCTACCAATGATCTGGAACTATCACCGGATACTCTTTTGATGTTTTACAAAGGACAGAGTGCCGTCGAACGGGGATTCCGGTTTCTCAAGGATAAATCTTTCCGGGTAGCTGAAATATTCCTCAAGAAAAATGCTCGGATCCAGGCGCTGGCGATGATCATGGTACTCTGTCTGTTCATTTATTCCATGACCGAATTCAGACTCCGACGCGAACTGGTAAACTCTGAAAAATCCGTGATCAGTCAGACCAAGAAACTGACTCAACGCCCCTCTCTCAAATGGGTCTTTTTCCTCTTTAGGAAGGTTCGCGAATACTCACTTTTCCGAAATGGTAACAAGACGGTTAAAATTGCCAATCTATCGGAGGATTTGAAGAGTATTCTCGTTTTGCTGGGGAAGCCTTATGAAAATTATTATTTTTGATTCTCGACCTGCGGAATGTCGGATATTGAAATACTTTTCAAATTAATGCACTGCCAGATTAGCTGCTTCACGATCCATACTACAAAGCGTATATATCAAGCAATATAACACATTCAGATACACCCGGCCCAACCGGTGCCAAAGCGCACGGGACAGCAAAATCCCCGGCGCCCGCACCGCCCCGGCCGGCACTCATGGAGACACTAAAATGACACATCATCAAAGAGCGAAAGCTCCGGAAAAATCTGTGAAAGAGGTGATCAATTGGCCCGCGGTCGTAAACCGCTCATTGCCTTGAGCGAAGCAAAACACATTGCGGAAAAGCGTGGCGAGGTCCGGCATTTCCGGCACGAACCGGATATGATCTGCAGCTTCGTCATTTACATCGTGGGACTCGTGGCACACGTCCGGATCCGGCGCGTCGAGCGCATTCGCATCACACCGGCATGGCTGGAACGGGAAGCGGCTGAAGATCTCGCAGCGCTCCGGTTCATTGTATCTTCTCCGGAAATATCCCGCGAGCTCTGGGTCTATACGCCAAAAGGTACGTTCCGGTTCTTCCGGGTTCTGGCAAATTCCCTTGCAGAGCTTGACCGCAACGGCCAGGTGATGCCGGACCAGCCCCCGGTCCCGCACCGGAGGAGGAGAAGGACTGCCGGTTCGGCGCCGGGCGGAAAAACCGGTGATCCGGAATCCGCGCCGGGCTCACCAGGAACCGTGGTGAGAGTCCCGGTATTCCTCCTCCCGGCATGTGCCCCCGAATCCATGGATCCACCGACGTTTCCCATCGGTGAAAATACCGATCCGGAGAGTAAAGGTTGGGAAGGGGAGTGAGATTGTAAATAGGGCTCCTTTTGCTAAACGGAGCTCATTTTAAGAGATTTGAATAAGACCTAAAATTTTGATGATCCGAAAATCCGGGGAATTCAGTAAAAACGGTACAATGAGGATATTTTCCTCTTCGTATAGGGCCCTGATTCGAATCTCTTCGTCGTGGTACAAAATCCGGGCTAATACACGCAATTGGGAGGCGAAAGTCCCAAAAAGCCCTACTGGAGCACAGGATCTAAAGGGAATGGCGGTTTTAGATCGCCGCTGGTCGGGGTGTTTTGGGATAGTGAGTCCCGGAGGGATGAACAATAAAAAGAATCCGGAAGGAATCTTCAAATAGAGTTCCGGCGTCACGGGACTTCCTGAACGGGAGCAAAAGATGTGTTTTACCTGCCTGTAGAAATCATTTGATTCATATTGTAACGCTCTTGGGGACTCCGCCCCCGCCGCGTGGGCATCCCCCACGTTGCGATGCCTCTGTATTACCGGAAAAATTTCCAATATTGATGTGTCGATAGTGTATTCTTATGGCATCGTAATGCTTCCTGTCCCCCTCGGGGACTGGGGGCGCAAGAGGGGGGCGTTCTTTTCTGCAAAAGAGAATTTCTACAGAGCAGTATTGTTAAAAAAAATTTCCAGCTGGAAATTTTCCCGGGGGATTTTTTTAAAATTTCCCGGCACAATCCCGCGATCATTCTCCCCCATCACCCGCTCACCAGCATTGCCACACCGATCAGGACCAGCAGCGCGGCAAACAGGATCTGTAAATTCCGGCCGGAACAGCCGTGGGCACACCGCACGCCGAACCGGGCGAGCGGGATGGTAGTGACCGCGAGGATCGCGAAGGTCAGGAGGTCCACGTACCCGAACGAATATTGCGGCAGTCCTGCGACACCGATCCCGTTGATGATATACGCGGTCACGGCTCCCGCTGAAGAGAAGATGAGGCAGGCAGAGGATGTGCCGACAGCCCGGTGGATCGGGTAGCCGAGCAGGATGACGAGCGCCGGGACAAGCAGGGCACCGCCCCCGATACCGGCAAGGCCGGAGATCGTTCCTATGGAGAAGCCCAGCAGGATGTGCATGAGGGTCGATCCTTTTGTCTCACAGGTCGGGCACTCCCGGAGGTTCCAGACCATGCGGATGGCAATGGCGAGGATGAGGAAGGCGAAGAAAACGCGGAGGACAATGCCCGGCAGGTGGACGGCAAGCGTGCCTCCGGCCAGTCCCCCGAAAACTGCCGCGATCCCCATCGGCAGGGCGGCCTGCCAGTCCACAGCACCCCGCTTGTGATGGCCGAGCGCCCCGCTGATCATGGTCGGCAGCATCACAGCGAGCGAGGTGCCAAACGCAATCCGGGTAGCGAGCGTGGAATCCATCCCGCCGGCAGTGTACAGCCAGATCTGGACCGGGGACATCAGGACCCCCCCGCCAATACCAAAGAGCCCGGAGGCCGTGCCGGCACAGATTCCCGTGATGAAAAGGCACACACACTGCACGATTAGGTCCATGGCATCTCCGGATATTGCAGAGTTATTATCTGCCGGGTCTCAATAGTCTAACGGGGAACTATCATGGGAAAAGCAGCTCTGTTGATTATCGATATGCAGAACGATTTTGTCCTTGACGGCATGCCGAACAAGGTTGCGGGGGCACGGGCTGTTATCCCGAAGATCCAGGCTGTGCTCGCCGAGTTCCGGAAGCACTCCCTGCCGGTCTTCCATGTTGTACGGGTGCACCGGCCTGACGGCTCGGACGTGGAGATCATCCGGCAGGAGAAGTTCAGGAACCACCCCTTTGCGGTTGCCGGCTCGCATGGCGCCGCGGTGATCGATGAACTGGCACCACGAAACGGGGAGTACGTGCTGGAGAAGATCCGGATGAGCGCATTCATCGGTACGGAACTCGACCTGATGCTCAAAACTCTGGGCGTTACTACGGTTGTCGTCTGCGGAATCCAGACGCCGAACTGTATCCGTACCACGGTCTTTGACGCGATCGCGTACAATTACCCGGCCGTGCTGGTCGATGACGCTACCGGCGCAGCATCCGAAGAGGTACACCGGGCCAATGTGCGGGACATGTCAAATATCGGTGTGCGGATTGTGAAGGTGGCGGATGTGCCCGGCCTGTTCGACTGATCGGACGGGATCAAAAAGAATAGTGAGAATGAAAATTATTCGCAATAGATATCGTTAGCCCACTCTTCGACGACTCTCTTGGGAGGCCGTCCGCCCCGGTGGTGCCGGTGCTGCTGGGAGGAGCGGTCGTGCTCCACCTCTTCCTCGTCATCGGTATCTTTGCCGGGAGGTTCAGCGGGTTTCTCCTGTCCCGGTTGCGGGGGGTGGTCCCTCCTCTGATTATTGCGCTGACCGCCCGGGTGCCGGCTCTGGCCCTGACCCGGGCCCTGGTTCCGGTCCCGACGGTCATGGCGCCGCCGCTGTCCTCCCTGGTGCTGGCGCTGCTGCGACTGCTGGGATTGGGGTGCCGGTGAGGGCTGACTGTTCGCCGTCTGCTGTGGCTGATCTGACTCTTCCGCCATGATTGTCCGGCAGATAATTCGGGGCAGAGAGAAGAAATAGTTTGGCATCGCTGCGCATTCTGGCTTCAGCCCGGTGGCTGCTGACAATGAATAATGAACACCTATATACATCAACGTCCAATTTTGTATAACAATCGGGCGCATTTCCCATGTCCAATGTCACCACCCTTCTTGATGCAAAGAGCGTTCCTGAAGCCAAGGCTGCACTCATCTGTCCCTCGCGAAACGATACGTATTCGTTCAAACGGCTCCGGGACGAGATGAACCGGATCGGTCACGGCCTCCTCACGCTGGGTGTGAAGAAGGGCGACCGGGTCTGCATCTTTCTTGACAGCTCGCCGGAGTACCTGATCAGTTACTTCGCGCTCTGGCGGATTGGTGCCGTGGCGGTGCCCACCAATATTGTGTACAAAGGAGAGGAAGTCCTGCACGTGCTCCGCGATGCCGGCGCCATTGCGATCATCACGGACCGGCAGGGCGCCGACGTGATCAGCGGTATCCGGAAGGATGCTCCTGCGCTTGCCCATATTATCTGTATCGGAGGCTGCAGCGGGTGCGTGGCATGGGAGTCGTTCCCTCCCGCACCGGCGGAGATGCGGGCTGCCAACTGCTCGACCGAGGATCTCTGCCACATCCAGTACACTGCCGGCACCACCGGAAAGCCGAAAGGTGCGATGCTCACTCACGGCAACTGGATGACCGCGCTGGACACGGAGCGCGACGCACTCCGGCTCCGGCCCGTGGATACGTACCTCGGCATCTACCCGATGGGCCATGTCGGTCTCTCGTGGGGCCTTTCGACGATCCGGGCCGGTGGC
>JBAYMI010000165.1:0-5389 GCA_041663625.1 Methanoregula sp. | reverse complement strand
GGAACGGGGGATGAGTTTTGATATCAGCACGGACAATGCCATTATTGTCACCGAGAGCTGGTTCGACAGCACGTACAACAGGAATAATGAATACGATGAGGTTGTTGTCAAGGTCAAGAGCGGCCAGGATACCGCGGAAGTCAAGACCATCATCGAAAAACAGATGAACAAGCGGGACAAGGTTGTTTTCGTCATGGACAGCAAGGCAACCCTTGCCAGTATCTACGAGACGTTTGGCATGGTGACCACATTCGTTACCGCAATCGGCGGGATCTCGATGGTTGTTGCCGGTGTCTCGATCTTCAATATCATGATGATGTCGGTCAACGAGCGGGTCAAGGAGATCGGCATCATGCGCAGCATCGGGACGCAGAAGAAGGAGGTGATGAGCATGTTCATCTATGAAGCCACAATCATCGGTGTCATCGGCAGTGTTGTCGGGGGCATCCTGAGTCTTGTTGCGGGATATGCCATCAGCGCCCTGATGTTCCAGTCCACCAAGTACCTGTTCACCATCGGAACGGCATTCTCGATTGGCGAAGGAGTCGGTTTTGGGATCGTGATCTGTATTGCCTGCGGTATTTACCCGGCATGGCAGGCAGCGAATATGAATCCCATTGATGCGCTACGGCACGAGTAAACCTCCCACGCTCTCTTTTTTGGTACCAGGGAACCTTATCTTCGACTGCGTGCATACTCTGTTCTATGAGTCCCCCGGAACCGGCATGCATGGACCCTGACTGGAACGAGGTCTGGAAGATCCGGCAGCGACAGCACGAGGCATCGCAGATCCCAGACGACACCTCCCACAACTGGGACCGGAAGGAGAACGCGGAGCGGTACGATGCCAACTCCCGGAAGGAGTACGATGCCCGTATCGGGCTGACCATCGCCGGGCTGGACCTTACCGGAGAGTCGCGGGTGCTGGACATCGGCGCCGGGCCGGGAACCCTTGCCCTCCCACTTGCACCCCGCGTGAAGGAGATAACAGCGGTTGAGCCCGGCGCTGGTATGGTCGCCATCCTCAAAGAGCGGGCGGTACAGGAGGGGATCACGAACATCTCCTGCGTACAGAAGCGCTGGGAGGAGGTGGATGTTGCCCGGGATCTCGCCGGCCCGTACGACATCGTGATAGCCTCGCTCTCGCTCACGATGGAGGACATCCGGACCTCGCTCCGGAAGATGGATGCGACATCGAAAAGGTTTGTCTGCCTGTACTGGTTCGTGGATCTTCCCTTCTGGGAGCGGATGTATGCCGATCTCTGGGAGCCGCTCCACGGGCGCCCGTATTACTCCGGGCCAAAGGCAGACTGCCTCTATAATGTCCTGTACCAGATGGGAATCTACGCGAACGTGGAGATGATGCCGCTCTCAAAGGAGTACCGGTCCGGCACTCTTGAGGAGATGACCGCATTTTTTTCCGGCAGGTTTGGCGTGAAGACACCGTCGCAGAGAAAGGTGCTGGAAGCTTACCTTGCATCAAAGGTGCGATACGAACGGGGCAGTGTCGTGATTGCCGGGGATTCAACGTTTGCGAAAGTGTGGTGGGAGAAAACTCTGCAGCGGGATCCCTGAAGGGGCGGTGTTTTTTTCCGGATAAGGAAATATTTTTAAAAAATTCTGGAACTTGTGCGAGTAAAAAACAGGGAAATTTTCGGGTAATGCTTCACCAGCTGCAAATCATGTCCGGTACTCCGGATCGCTTCCACAAGCCCCGGTAAATCCCCTTCAAAGGATCGCCTGGGGACAGGTCGCCACTACCAGACCGGCACTCCCTCCACGTCGAAGAACACACTCGTGGCGAGTACCTCTCCCGCCATGGACCCGGGTTTTTCAAATTACCCTCCTTTTGCCAATCAGGGCTCGTTTTGGACGCTTTTCGCGGGGTCCCGAGATTTAGGGCAACCGAAAAACTTCGGAATTCACCCAAAACACCCCCGGAATTCATTTTCAATCCCCTGCATTGGCCCCGGATTCCGGATTTTTACGCCGGAGGGGCAAAACTTCGCTAATAGACCCCTTGTAATTTGACGATCGGGCAGGGGGATGAAGTAAATCACGTATTCAGGTGGTGGATATATGAGGATCCGGAGTCGATCCGGAAGCTGGCTCTCACCGGTTTTTTGCAGGAATAAATTTGGAAAAAATTTTTGATCTTTTGAAAATCGTAATGAAATTTTTCAGGCGCTCTCCAGAGCAGAGTGTTTCTAAAAAAATTATTGGCCGGTTTCAATTTGAATTTTAAAATTGTTTTAACCGCAATCCCTTCCTCAGCACTGTCCCACCGATCCCGCTGCGTTCCGGGTGGCATTGAATGTAATGTCACACGCTTCTGGTTTTGAGGTGAACCCGCCGCAGAGCATGGACCTGACGACCTCCGGGGTCCTGCCGCCATAATCAAACTCGCTGAGGGTCTCATTGTTCAGGACGAGCGTCGGGGAACTGCTGATATCGAATGCACTTGCGAGCGCAAAGTCTTCCTCTGCATAGTGCAGCCCGCGGCTGGTGTCGCTGATGCAACGGGAGAGCGTCTCATTGGAGAGGCCGGCACTCTTCACGCAGGTACCTGCTGACCCGGACGATCCAAAGCAGGAGACATAGTCCCAGTACTTATCGCCCTGCTCTTCACGGATACAGATCTGCCGGATGCTCTCGCCTGCTTCTGTCTCGCCATGCATGGACTGGACCACACCATCGGTGATCCCCCCGATATACCGCACCTTGATATTCTCTTTCAGGGCCGGGGCCTGGGTGATGATATCAGTAAGGATGTCCTGCATCTGGACACCGTACGGGCAGTAAGACGCCACGAAAGCCTGGAGTTCCGGCGTATCCTGCTTTCGGATGTCGGTAACATTCTTTGTCGGTGCAGACGTCATGTCTGCTGAGGCTGCAGAGATCCTGGCAAGCGGCTGGACGGTCATATCATAATACGAGGCAGAGAGGATCTTCCCGTCTTTGGACACATAGATGAACCCGGTCTGTTGCGTAGAGGAAACCTTCAGGCCAATCCGGTACATCCCGCTCTCTTCGGTCACGTTGATGAACGTTGCAGTGTCGCCGGAATCCACCAGGTAACTATTGACAGAGCGCATAGCCGTTTGGGCGGCGTCCGGGATCGTTTCGGCCTGGGTGCTCCCTGCCGGGCAGGATCCGGCAGACAGATCGCCATTGAATCCGACACTGCAGGTTCCTCCATCGGGGGCTGGAGAACTTCCGGTATCGGCCGCCTGCGCAACACCGGATAACAGGCAGGTCATGAGGAACGCGGTACCCAGAAAGGTGATGATCTGCATCGTACGGGACACCGGACTCATTCCGGTTACTGTTGTTATTGTCCTGTTCGGGGTCATGATAGTGTCCTGAAGCCCTTGTCCCCGGGCCTGAGTCAGAATTGAACAAGTCAGTATAAAAGCCGGGAGAAGGTGGAAAATTTTCAGGCTTTTTTTTCCACGTTCACCCGTGGCGGTACACAACCGTATGCCCGGGTTTCGGACAGGAAAAAACACAAAAAAAGTAAACGGGAGAGCCGGGTTAATCCTTGGTTACAAGGAGAACAAAGCCGAATTTCTCATCGGTTGGCTGTGCCCCTTCCCAGGGACGCAGGGAGACTGCATTGAATGTGTACGTATCCACGGTCTTTGGCGAGAGGATCCACTCGTGGTATCCCCCGGCTCCGATAAGGCCGTTGTCCGGGGCTGTGTAGGAATCACTGATGATCTCAAGGCCCTTTGATGCGGTCGCATTCCATGTGTAACCGGTCGTCGGGTTCTCGTTCAGCCGGACAAGGACGCGTTCCCCTGCCGGGATGGTGACAATCTTCCCGTTGGAGGTCGCGTTCACAAAGAGCGTGGTGACGGTTGCGCTGGATGCGTTTTCACCGGCAACAGGAGCGGTACTGGCCGGCTGGACGGGGGACGCGGTGGTGGCGACCGTTGTATCCATGGCGGGGGACACTGCCGGTGTTTCCGTGACCGGGGCTGTACCGGCGGTTCCGGTACATCCTGCCATCAGTCCGGCTGCGAAGATAAAGACGCAGCCGATGAGTGCGAATGCATAGGTTGTTCTCATGGTATTCACCTTTTGAATAACCACATATCTGAAGGATTTTTGATAAACATGGCGATAACTGCGATTTTTTTTTCACTTATCCGGAGGGCCTGCATTGAAGGCAAAAACCGTGCAGTAAACCGGCCGCGGATTATGGTTCACCAGGGAACTTTCCCGCGATTCCCACCCGGGCTGCCAGGTTCCCTGAGCGGGTCACCGGAGTCCCGGGGCGGTATACCGGGCACTCCAGGAAAAAGATCTTCGGGTACCTCTTTTCCGTAACAGTTCTCCGGTTCGCACTCTTTGGTTTCCCCAATGCCAGGAAGTGCCGGCAGGTACACCCGCAGTCCTGAACGTGACAGCAATCCTTGCCGCACTCGCCGGCAGGCATCTCTTTGTCCGGGAAAACCCCCGGCGTTCTCTTTAAAAAAAGTTATCCGGCGGTTTGTATCCGGTGCATTGCTTCTTTGAGCTTGTCCATGGAGGTTGCGTACGAGAGCCGGAGCCAGCCCGGGGCATAGAACGCACTGCCGGGCGTAACCGCAACATGCCCCATCTCCAGCCAGCGGCTGGCAATCTCCACGTCATCGCCATCAACCTTGACAAAGGCATAGAACGCACCATCCGCGGGTGCCGTCTCGTAGCCCATGCGGTTCAGCTCGGCAATAACGAACTTCCGGCGCTTGTCGAACTCGCTGCGCATATGGCTGATGCAGGACTGGTCGCCATTGAGCGCGGCAACCCCGCCCCACATGGCAAAGGTCGTTGCCTGGCTGATGGAATGCTGCTGCACCTTGGACATCTCCTTAATGATCCCGACAGGAGCAACTGCGTACCCGAGCCGCCAGCCGGTCATGGCATAGGCCTTCGAGAAACCATTGATGGTGATGGTCCGCTCTGCCATGTTGCCAAGGGAGGCAAGCGAGATGTGCTCCTTGCCATACACCAGCGCCTCGTAGATCTCGTCGGACATCACGTAGAGGTCCTTATCTTCGCAGAGATCGGCCACGAGCTTCAGGGACTTCTTATCCAGCACGGCACCGGAGGGGTTGGAAGGCGAGTTGACCACGATCATCTTGGTCTTTTTTGTGACCTTCTCAAGAACCGAGTCGTCGAGCTGGAAGGTTTTCTGGTTGATCGCGTGCCTGACAACTTTGCCGCCGGCGATCTGGACGCAGGGCTCGTAGGAGACCCATGCGGGGGTGAGGAGGATCGTCTCGTCACCCGGGTTTATCACGGCCTCGCACGCCTCGTAGATAGCGTCCTTCGCCCCGCAGGCAACGATAACCTGCTGCGGTGTGCAGGGAAAGTGGTTGTCCCTCTCGATCTTCTTGCTGAT
>JBAYMI010000164.1:0-5399 GCA_041663625.1 Methanoregula sp. | reverse complement strand
TTATGAATATTACTGCACTCCGGCCAAGGTTCATCGGATACCTTGAGCCGGTCGCAGATGTCTTTGTGCGGCTCCGGATCACGCCCAACCAGATATCGCTGCTCTCGCTCGCCGCCGGCATCTTGTGCGCTGTCCTTTTTTTCCAGCGACAGTTCCTTCTCGGATCACTGGCACTGCTGCTCTCCGCACTATTTGACCTCATTGACGGCAGCGTTGCCCGTAAGACCGGTGCCCATACCAACTTCGGTGCGGTCTTTGACTGGATCGTTGACAAGTACGTGGATGCCCTGGCCATGCTCGGTATCGGGCTCTCCGGGATCCAGATAGTCAGCCAGTACCTTGCTGTCCCCCCGATCGCCGATTTCGGTGTCGTGGCACTTGCCATCATCGGGTCGCTGATGAACACGTTCATCAAGCCGGTGGTGTACGCGGAGATTGGCTACCGGGAGAAGGTCGAGGGCAAGATCGATGATCCCCTTGAAGGGGTCGGGTTTTTCGGGCGTCCTGAAACATTTCTCGTCCTGATTGTCGGGGGAGTTACCGGGTTTATCTGGGCATCGATCATCATCATTGCCATCTGCACCAACCTCTCGGCGCTGCAGCGGATTGTCTACCTTTACCGGACGCTTTCCTGACCTCCCCTCCCTGGTGAGGGGGGATCTCATCGGTATTTTTCATGTAGTGCCCTGGGGAAGAGCGGATTCTGAACTGGATAAAACTCCTTGCGCCAGACCTGCCCCAACGGGGGCGGGGGCACCCGCGAGGCCCCTGGATTACCTGTACAGGAATTTCTGAATTTTTATGGACGGGCCGGCGGCGTCATTGCAATGCGCCCCGTTCCCCCTGGAGCACAGGGTCGCAAGAGCGGGGCAGTCATGACCGGGTCATGAACACTGCCATTTTGGGAATCATTGGGCACCCGGAAGAGACATCCGCAACCCGGTTCGCCGTTGCCGGCGGGATCCGGTTCATCATTCTTGCTGCCTGCACCCGTTGCTGCAGCGAATTACTTCCCTTTACCAAACGCTTTCCTGATTTCCCCGGTATAGAGCTGGTACAGGTCATCCGCAAACTTCCCGAGACGGGGGATGAGGGTAAAGAGCCAGTACGCGATCATGACCAGGATCACCAGGGCCAGCAACTCTGCAATGACATTGTGCGCCCAGAAGAAACTCTCGTATCCCATCTCACCGTTGCCAGCGATATCCGGGTAATACGGGAACCACTGGTCCGTGTACGCCATAATGACAAAGGCATTGCGCAGGAGGTTGAGAATATAGATCGTCGGCGCAATGATCAGGAAGGCGGAGATCTTCTGGCGAAGCGTTGTCGGGACTGCTGCGGCAACACCGAGCAATATCGCAATGCTCTGGATGCCCGTGCACCCGAGAATGATCTGGACACTGTACCCGTTACGGGTGATGGTGTCGAGGAGCAGCCCGCCACATGCGGCGGGGTCCATAATCCGCTCGGTTGCAGGATTCATGCAGGTGAGCGAGACCGTGAAGTTGAGGGCATCGAGTATCCAGATCACCTGCCCGACGACAAGGGAGATGAGCTGGTTCCCGAGCCAGGCAAAGAGGGGGACCTGCGTGAACCCGAATGGCGCGTAAATGAGGAACGCCACCGCGGCTGCCCGCGAAAGGCAGATCGCCCGTTCATCCCCGTCCAGCAGGTGCTTTGCCGTGATCACGAGAAACGGTACGGACAACGCCGCGATCAGGGGATACAGGAAATTATTCTCCTGAAAATATTCCGGCAGCTGGGAAAACAGGGTCAGGACAATAAAGATCCAGCCTGCGATGGCTGCATAGGTCCGATGACGACCGGGTATGAGGAATGCCAGAAATCCGGCACAGGACAGCAGAACCAGATACTCGATCATTATAGAATTATTCACGCAGTACCAAAAAAAGGATTCTGCGCTTACATCCCATTATACCGCAGCAAAGGACCGGGCTTACGAAACCCGCGGGGGGGTTGAGGATCGGAGAGAAAACAGGGATTTCCTTACGCGAGGCTTAATCTTCTATCATCACGCATACTATACCGATGTTTTGCCCTGAATGTAAGTCTCTTATGATGTCATCTGGTGGGCAGCTCAAATGCCGCAAGTGCGGGTATATCAGGAAGATTGAGGCTGCCGATCAGATGAAAGTCGAGAAGAAACGCACGGAGAACGAGATCACGATCGTTGACGATGAGGATGAGGATATCAAGACCATGCCCACGATCCAGATCAAGTGCCCCAAATGCGAGAACAACCTTGCGATCTGGTGGCTGCGCCAGCTCCGTGCCGCAGATGAGAGCGAAGTGCGGTTCTTCCGGTGCACGGAATGCGGCCACACGTGGCGCCAGTACGACTGAATATCAGCCATACCTTCATTTTTTCGGGATTTGCACCGGTCCGTCCTGTCATAACCCGCCAGGCCCGACCAGCAATTTATTAAAAACAGGTGCGAGATAGTGGGTACATGAGATTTTTGTTCCCTGATCTGCCACAGGAATTCCGGTATTGTTTTATTGCAGCTGCACTCGTTTTGCTGATCCTTTCTGCCGGTTGCACCCAGACTCCGGCAGGCACAACCAACACCACGAACGGCATTCTGGTGACACACCCGGATGATTCGCATATTTCCGTTGCCTTTGTCGGTGCAACCGGGATGGACAGCCTTATCGAGATGGAGATGACGATCACCGACAGCAATGGAAAGAGCATCACCAAGTCAAAGGGATCCCGGCTTGGCACGACTCCCATCCAGATCCATGCAACCGATTCATTCACCGGATCCTATAGCGGGAAAAACCATGTTCTCGTGACCGGCTATTTCAGTGACGGGAGCCAGCGGGTACTTGTGGACCGGGATATCTGATCCCGCCATGATCCCCGGAAAACCGTCCCGGTAATCATCATTGAGGGAAGGAAAAACGAGCGCACGCGGGGACGCTCACTAGACGCTCACTATTTTTCAGGAGTTTTTTCCGGGGCGGCAGGTACGCATGCCGGATAGTTACAGGGATTACTCCCGGTTCCGGGTGGCCGGATACCTTGTCCCCGGCCTGTATCAGGTGTCCTTCGTTTTCCGGGATTTTTTCGGTTTCGTTCCCGGAATCACGGTTTTTTTCCGGAGCTGGCGGTTATAGGTGATGGCAAACCGGTGCGCCTCGTCGCGGATCTCCTGGATGAAGTGCAGGGCCATGCCTTTCCGGTCCAGCTTCCGGGGGAGCATCTCACCAGGGAGATACACATCCTCTTCCTGTTTTGCTATGGCGATGACAGGAATGGTGAGGTCGAGATCCCGGAGGGAATCGCCGGCAGCCGAGAGCTGCCCTTTCCCCCCGTCGATGATTATCAGGTCTGGCAGTTCCGC
This sequence comes from Methanoregula sp., assembly GCA_041663625.1. Lineage (GTDB taxonomy): Archaea > Halobacteriota > Methanomicrobia > Methanomicrobiales > Methanospirillaceae > Methanoregula. Next base: position 2,028 of record JBAYMI010000164.1, on the reverse strand, counting down.
ATCCTCGCGGATGAGGCGATCATACCGGCGTTTCACGATCTCGGCAATCGAGGCAAAATCATCGATGCCCTCAACGGTCTTGATCTTGAACCGCCGGTAATTCTTCTTGTCCGGAATACCGCCCCGGAACTGGACCATTGACCCGACCATGGCAGTACCGGAGAGGTGCGAGATGTCGAAACATTCGATAACGTCCGGAGCGTCCGCAAGACCGAGACTTGCCTGGAGGTCTTTGATTTTAAGATCATTTCTCAGGAACGCATGTTCGAGATTCTTCTCTACGAGATCGAGCAGTTTCTTCTTCTCCCCGATCCGGGGGACCGTCACCTGCACGGCTTTTCCCTTCCGTTCGGACAGGTATCCCGCCATTGCTTCGTCAACTTCGTGCGGCACGATCAGTTCGGACGGGGGAACCCGGTCCGCATAGTACTGGACGAGAAATTCCTCGAAGAAATCCTCGCGGTTGTCAAACGAGTATTCCTGCTTGCCGGAGAGCAGCCCTTTCTCGACCGAGAAGACCATGAGGTAGACCGTGTCGTCCGAGACTGCATAGCCGATCACGTCCTGGTCGGTCTCTTTCGGCCGCTCTACGTGCTGGCGTTCGGCCAGGTGCGTAACCGCGAGGATCTGGTTGCGCAGCGCAAGCGCCTTCTCGTACTCCTCATGTGCCGAACAGCCGGCCATCTCCTCCCGCAGCGAGAGGAGGAGTTCGGCACTCTTCCCTTTCAGCAGTTCTGCTGCACGCTCCACGTCACGATGATATTCTTCATCGCTGATCGCACCAATGCAGGGGGCGCTGCAGGTATGCAGGTGGTACCGGAGGCACGCCCGTTTCGGCAGTCTCCGGCAGGACCGGAGGTGGAAGATCTTCCGGATGATGTGGATCAGGGCATCGCGTTCCGCGGCCGAGACGAACGGCCCGAACCGCGCAGCCCCGTCATTCCCGGTACGCCGGGCAATGGCGATCCGGGGAAATGGTTCATTGCTGAGTTCGATGTAAGCATACCGCTTGGCATCCTTGAGATCGATATTGTATTTCGGCTGGTTCTTCTTGATTAAGTTGTTTTCCAGCAGGAACGCTTCGGTCTCGGTGTTGGTCACCATGACGCTGACGCGGGCAATGGCCGCGACAAGGTTCCTTGTCTTCGGGTCGTGGTCTTTCTTCTGGAAGTAACTGCTCACCCGCTTCTTGAGATTTTTTGCCTTCCCCACGTAGATGATCGTCCCCTCTTTGTCGAGGAACAGATAACAGCCGGGGTTACCGGGGAGGGTGGCAGTGTCGAACATTTCTGTAACTAGCGTCTCGCAGTCCAGATTATTAAGAGATGGGGATGGGGAAAGTTAGGTGATCCCGTGCCGGGCATCCGGCCCGGACGAAAAGATCAGAGGGGGGATTGCCGGCCAAGCATCTCTTTGAGGAACTGGCCGGTATAACTCCCTTTCACCCGGGATACGGCTTCCGGTGTCCCGGTTGCCACGATCTCCCCGCCGGCATCGCCGCCCTCCGGGCCGATATCGATGAGGTGATCCGCGGACTTGATGACATCGAGATTATGCTCGATCACGATCACGGTGTTGCCCTTTGCCACAAGATCGTCGAGCACCTTGATCAGTTTCTTCGTGTCCTCGAAATGGAGCCCCGTTGTCGGCTCATCGAGCAGGTAGAGGGTCCGTCCTGTTGCCCGCTTGGCAAGTTCGCGGGTGAGCTTGATCCGCTGCGCCTCGCCGCCGGAGAGGGTTGTCGAGCTCTGGCCGAGCTTGATATAATCCAGCCCGACCCTTGAGAGGGTCTCCAGCTTGGTCCGGATCGAGGGGATGTGCTCGAAGAGTTTCAGTGCTTCCTCGACACTCATGTCCAGCACATCGGCAATCGACTTGCCCTTGTACTTCACTTCGAGCGTCTCGCGGTTGTAGCGCTTCCCCTTGCACTCCTCGCACTCGATATAGACATCGGGCAGGAAGTTCATCTCGATCCGGATCAGCCCGTCGCCTTCGCAGGCCTCGCACCGGCCTCCCCGGATGTTGAAC
>JBAYMI010000163.1:0-5427 GCA_041663625.1 Methanoregula sp. | reverse complement strand
GATCATCATCGAGGTTGCCGGCAAGACGATGAAGAAGGACTACGAGCCGGTGCTCGAACGGCGTATCCATAACTTTGTCAATTATGGCGAGGGATCGTGGCACGTTGCCCAGCGGGATCTCATCTGGGTGCGGCTCTCGAAAGAGGCTGTTGCAAAGGGAGTCCGGATCGAGCATATCGGCAAGCTGTTAGCGAGCAAGTTCCGCATGGACTTCCCGCAACTCCTTGACGCGGTTGCAGTTACGCTGATCACGGACGGGGCAAAAGTGCTTGAAGCAAAAAAGAATGCGGAGACCGTCTATGACGAACGCGATGCCCGCATCAAAGGCATGCGCGACGCCGACGTGAATACCTATTACTCATGCACGCTCTGCCAGACGTTTGCGCCGAACCATGTCTGCGTCATCACCCCCGAACGCCTCGCCCTCTGCGGCGCCATCAGCTGGCTTGACGGGAAGATTGCGTACGAGATGTCACCATCAGGCGCTAACCAGCCTATCGAGAAAGGTGCCGTCATCAATGCCCAGAACGGGGAATTTGACGGGGTCAACCGTTTCGTGAAAAAAGCCAGCCATGGCGAGATCGAGCGCTGCTCGCTCTACAGCGTGATGGAGTACCCGATGACCTGCTGCGGCTGCTTTGAAGCAATCGCTCTCATGCTGCCGGAGGTGAACGGGATCATGGTGGTGAACCGGGAATTCAAGGGAATCACTCCCTCCGGAATGACCTTCTCCACCCTTGCCGGTACCATTGGCGGCGGGGCTCAGACCCCGGGTTTTGCCGGGATCTCCAAGAATTATATCCTCTCGGACCGGTTCCTCCAGGGAGAGGGCGGGATCGAACGGCTGGTCTGGCTGCCGGCTGCGCTCAAGGAAGAACTGAAAGTCCGGCTGGAGAAGAAGCTGGAGGAGCGGGGCCTTACCGGGTTCTTTGACAAGATTGCCGACGAGACTACCGCAGAGACCATCGAGGCGCTCACGGAGTTCCTCGAACAAGTCGGCCATCCGGCCCTTGGCATGAAACCCCTGGTGTGATGCGAAGATGGCATACGAGAGTAACTTCGGATGGACCGGCACGATTGGCAACGTGACCCTCGGTGCAACAAAATCCGACGGGGGATCACGGAGGATCTTCTACACGATTGGTGGAGGGACAACGCTCCCGTTCCTTGAGAGCCGGGCCGATGCCCCGGTTCCTCTCATTGCCTTCGAGATCTGCGATTTTCCGTTATTCTGGTCGCCCATTGTGACGGATTTCTGCGGAGACCTGGTGAACCATCCCGGGGAATGGGCGAAAGCCGCCGATGCATCGTACGGTGCCGATCTCATCCGGCTCTGCCTGACCAGCACGCGGCAGCGGAACTTTGCGGACATCGCCTCGCTCGGCACCGTTGTCGAGGAAGTTCTTGGCGCATCGAGCCTTCCGCTGATCATCGAAGGAAGCAATGAGCCAAAGATCGACAGCGAGGTATTCCAGAAGTGCGGCGAAGTTGCGCAGGGTGAACGGCTCCTGCTCGGAACAGCAGAGGCCGGAAAATACCGGAGCATTGCCGCTGCAGCGCTTGCCTACAACCATTCCATCATCGCCCAGTCGCCTATCGACATCAACCTTGCCAAACAATTAAACATCCTCTTAAAGGAGATCGGCGTGCAGCGCGACCATATCGTCATCGACCCGTATACCGGGGCGCTCGGCTACGGGTTTGAATACTCCTATTCGGCAATGGAGCGGATACGGTTCTCCGCACTCAAAGGCGACAGCGACCTTGCCATGCCGGTGATCTGTTCGGCAGCCGATACGCTCACCGTCAAGGAAGTCCGCGAAGCAGGACCTGATATCCGTAACGAGATGGCGATCCAATGGGAGTTCTTCACCGGCCTTGCAGCAGCAGCGGCCGGCGCGGAGATAATCTCTGTCCGCCACCCGGGGACCATTCCCCTTCTCAAAAAAGCATTTGCCGGCATGAAAAAAACCGGGGCACCTGCGGGGGTTACCTGAATGGCACTCAAGGCTCTCGACATCTACAAGCTCCTGCCCAAGAAGAACTGCAAGGAGTGCGGCGACCCGACCTGCCTCACGTTTGCCATGAAACTCGCCGGGGGGAAAGCGGATGTCGAACTCTGCCCGTACCTGAGCGATGAGGCCAAGTCAGTCCTCGGTGCATCAACCCGGCCGCCGATCAGGCTCGTCAAGGTAGGTGTCGGTGCACGCTCGTTCAAGGAAGGCGAAGAATTTGTCCTGTACCGGCACGAGAAGACCTTCTACCACCCGCCGGGGATCGTATTCCGCATCCCCGATACGATGGCCGAAGAGCAAATTGTTGCCGTGACCCGGAGGGTGCAGGACGAGACGTTCACCCGTGTTGGATCCGACCTTCGTTTCAATGGGATCGCCATCGAGAACATGAGCGGATCTCCTGAAACGTTTGCACGGGCAGTTGCAACGGTCGAAGGGGTCAGGGCACACTTGCCCCCCGTGCTCATCTCGAAGGATCCGAATGCGTTCAAGGCAGCTCTTGTCCACTGCGGCACGTACCGCCCGCTCCTGCACGCGGCCACAAAAGAGAATTTCCCTGAGATGTGTGCCCTTGCAAAACAGCACGGCTGCCCGCTCGTCATCCGGTCCGAATCCTTAGACGGGCTGGTGCAGCTGGTAAAGGAGTGCACTGCGGCAGGAGTTACGGATCTCATCATGGATCTTGCCCCTGCATCGCTCGGCGATTTCCTCCGGCGCTCAACCGGGATCCGGCAGCTCGCCATCACCCGGTCTGTCCCGGATCTCGGCTATCCGGTGTACCTCGATGCCGCTGCCACCGGGCAGCAGGATGCTGCCGTTGCCCTCGGCATTGTCAAGTACGCATCGGTCATCGTCACCGATCCGCTCTCGCCAGGCCCGACAAAAGCCGCCCTGACACTCCGGCAGAACATCTACACCGATCCCCAGAAACCGATCCAGATGAACCCCGGGCTGTACCGGGTCGGGACACCGGACAAGGATGCCCCGGTGCTGATGACCGTGAACTTCTCGCTCACCTTCTTCACGCTCCAGGGCTACCTGGAATCTAGCCGTGTCCCCTGCTTCATGCTGATCGTTGATACAGAAGGGCTCTCGGTCCTGACCGCAGTTGCGGCAGGCAAGCTGAGCGAGATGCTGGTCCGCGACTCGATCAAAAAGTTCGCAGTCGAGAACGAAGTTGCGCACCGGAAACTGATAATCCCCGGGTATGCTTCGCCGCTCTCCGGCCGGATCGAGGACGCAACCGGGTGGAAAGTCTTAGTCGGCCCCCGCGATGCAGCCGAGATCGGCGAGTTCCTGCACGAGGAGTGGAAGAAATAAATGCGAACCGTCACCTTCCTGCCCAGCTACCGCAAGATCGAGGTCGAGCGGGGTACAACTATCCTCGATGCTGCACAGCGCGCCGGCATGAACATGAACGTGGTCTGCGGCGGCCAGGGCAAGTGCGGGAAATGCATTGTCTATATCCAGTCAGGAAAGGCCGACTTTGACAGGCCGAAATACGGCAGGTTCTTCACGGATGCCGAACTCCAGCGGGGAGCGTGCCTGGCCTGCGAGACCACGGTCCAGGGAGATCTCCACGTCCTCGTACCGGAGAGCACCCTCATCCAGGAGCAGAAGATCCTGGTGGAAGGGCTTGAGCAGGCGATCGATTTCCGCCCGTCGGTCAGGAAATATTATGTCGAGCTCCAGCCCCCCAGCCTTGCCGATCCCTCGCCGGATCTCTCGCGCCTGCTCTGGGGCATCCAGAAGGGCGGCGGTCCGATAGCAGAGCAGATGTATGCCCCGCTCGAGGTGCTCCGCGATATCCCGGGTATCCTCCGGCACAGCGAATGGAAAGTAACCGGGACCATCGGCCTTGTGCCCGGGGGATACCGGCTCATCGATCTCCAGGCAAACGACACCTCGAAACGCGTGTACGGCGCTGGGGTCGATCTCGGGTCAACAACGATCGTCGTCTACCTCTGGGATCTTGTCACTGGCAAAGTTGTGAGCGTTGCATCGAATTATAACAAACAGATCAGCTGCGGCGAGGACATCCTTGCCCGGGTGAACTTCGCCCGCAAGAACGGCCTGACCAAACTCCAGGCACTTGCTGCCGAGAGCATCAACCAGGCCCTGACATCCGCATCCAACACGGCAGGAATCGACCGCGAGGACATCTACGAGGTCGTCATTGCCGGTAACACGGTCATGACCCACATGCTTCTCGGGATCGACCCTGCGTATATGATCGCGGAACCCTATGTCCCGGTGGTCCGCCGGGCACTCTCGGTTGCTGCGGGACGTCTTGGCGTCACCTGCAACCGGAACGGGGGGGTGTTCCTCTTCCCGGCGGTCAGCGACTTTATCGGGGGCGACATCATTGCCGACATCCTTGCCTGCGGCATGGGTGAGCGGGAGGAGATCTCGCTCCTTGTCGATATCGGAACAAACTTCGAAGTCGTGCTCGGGAACAATGAGTGGATGTTCTCGTGCGCCGGAGCTGCCGGTCCCGCACTGGAAGGCGGGGAGGTCCTCTTCGGCATGCGGGCAAATCCCGGTGCCATCGAGAAGATAACCATCGATCCGGCAACGCTGGACCCGAAGTACTCGACCATCAACGGCATCCGGCCCCGGGGCATCTGCGGCTCCGGCCTCATCGACCTGCTCGCCGAACTCCTCGTATCCTGCGTGATCGACCGGACCGGCCGGATCAACATGGAGATCAGCAACCCCCGGATCCGCAGGAACTCCCACTTCCCGGAGTATGTCATCGCATGGGCAAAGGAGACGGAGATAGGCAAAGACATCGTGATCACCGAGAACGATATCAAGAACCTGATCATGAGCAAGGCCTCCATCCACGCAGCCTGTCTCACGCTCATGAAGGAAGCCGGGGTATCCCGCCACGAGATCACAACCATCTATTTTGCCGGGGCCTTCGGGAATTACCTGGACAAGAAGAACGCAACCATCATCGGGCTTATACCGGAGATCAACCCGGACCAGATAAAAAATATCGGGAACGGCGCCGTGGCCGGGGCAAACATTGCGCTCGTCAACCGCCGGGCACGAAAGACCCTCGATGCCATTGCGCACCGGATTGCATACATCGAGCTGAACGCCGAGAATTCCTTCATGGACGAATATACCGGCAGCACATTCCTCCCCCACACGGACCTTGCGCTCTTCCCGGGCGTACAGAAACTCCTTGATTCCTGCCGCATACGGAAGGAGTGAGCATCATGGCAAAGATGATTCCTTCACCCCACTCGCTCGCAACCGGTGTCGGAGCCCTGCCCCACACGGACCCGAAGCAGGCCTGCGACGATGTCCTCTCCCTCTTCCCGGACTTCCCGTACATCCCCACCCTGCCGGACCGGGGCCAGCTCGAAAGCATCGTCTTCAATGACTCCGAGCAGCTCCCGGG
>JBAYMI010000162.1:0-5469 GCA_041663625.1 Methanoregula sp. | reverse complement strand
TCAGCTCGGATCCTCCTTTTCGCATCGCGTACATGTACGCAACCGCATTGTGGAGCGTCAGGTTGATCTTGATGGATCGGTTGTTCTTCTCGATACCCGGCAGTTTCATGAGGAGACTGTATCCGGCGTACGTGCCAATACAAAAGGAGAGCACGAGGAGGAGCGCAAGGATGTACTCAATGGGATAGATGATGTCGAAGATCACCGGCATCTGGAGATTGAATACATTTACTATCCCGATCTTCCCATTCACCACGGGGAGGGGCAGGAATGCGCTGGCAAAAAACGCGATGAGGGCAAAGACGAGGCCGGTCAGAACGGCGATCTTTAAAGATCTCCAGATATACTGCTCCAGGGTCATGCCGAACCGTGCAGAGATCATGTCCGCATGGAGCAGGCTGTACCTGACAGGATCGCGCTTTATCCACCGGTAAATTAAATTTCTGACCATTACTTGATTACCCTGCGAAGGTCTTCGATATGGGAAATGACATTCTTTGCATCGATGTGATACGCATGGAAGAGAGAGGCTACAGAGATGTAATCCCTGATGCCCTGCTTTTGCATCGCCACGAGGATCGATTTGCGCAGATCGATCTCCTGCTCCAGCTGGTCGCGTGTCCAGCCCCGTTTCTCGGTGATATCTGCGTACACCTGGGACCTGCCGGTATACACGGATGTGTCGTGGACAGGATCGTAGATGAAGACGTTGTTGACCCGCAGGTTTCCGGTTGAGGGATCGATACCGGCGATCTCAACGATCTCCTGGGCACGGCGGACCCGCTCGGTCCCGTGGTAGATGAGCCCCTGGACACTGATGATGTTTAACGCCTGCATCATGTTCCTCGGCACGTTCAGCGGTTCGCTCTCAAGACGATGGATGGCGGCATCGACACTGCCTCCGTGCATGGTAGAGAACGTGGTGTGGCCGGTGTTCATGGCCTGGAAGAGCGTCTGGGCTTCGGGCCCGCGGACTTCTCCGACAAGGATGAACTCCGGCCGCTGCCGCATGGCAGCCCGGAGCAGGTCGAACATGTTGATCGCATTCCCGCCCTCGGTCATCGCTTCGCGGGTGACGCTGGCGATCCAGTTGTCATGGTACAGCGTGATCTCACGGGTATCCTCGATACTGACAACCTTTGCAACGGGAGGAATAAAAAGGGAGACCGCGTTGAGCGAGGTTGTCTTGCCCGATGCCGTTCCCCCGATGAAGATGAGGCTCTTGTTGTTCTCGATAGCAAGCCAGAAATAGACCAGCTCGTCGGCATTGAACGTGCCGATCTCCATGAGTTCAATGGGGGAGAACGGTTCTTCCCGGAATTTACGGATGGTGAACGATGTGCCCCGGGTCGTCACCTCTTTCCCAAAGGTCAGCTGCAACCGGGACCCGTCAGGGAGGGTTGCATCGATCATCGGGGAGCCGGTGGAGATATGTTTGCCGGACCGCTGGGCGAGCGTGATCGCGAGCGAGTTGAGAATCTCCGCCTCGAAGACGATGTTCGTCCTGATGTTCCGGAATCTCCGGTGGTACAGGAAGAGGGGGATCCGGGTCCCGTCGCAGGAGATATCTTCCAGCTGGGGGTCCTTCATGAGGGGGTCGATGCGTGACCAGCCGATATAATTGCGGATCAGGAAATACTGGATCTTGAAGAGCGTGGACTTTTCAAGCGTCAGCCCGTAATCGTCGAGAAGTGCACGCATCTTCTCCAGGATAATGTATTTCCGGTCCTTCTTGATCTCGTCGGAAGAGAGGATCAGCACGTCCCGCAGGTCCTCGTGCAGGCGTTCAAGTAATTCATATTCAAAATCCGAGAGCGAGGGTTCGAAGAGGAGATACTCGTTCTGGTTTGTCTTTTTGTTAAGCCCGATGACGACGAGCGAACATCCCTGTTCGACCCAGTACTGTTCGACAAGGTCGTACGTGTCAGGGATCGTTACTTCAACGAGCGTGCCATCCCGCTCAAAATCGTATTCCTCGATCGCGCCCTTCTCTCCTCCGTGCAACATCTGGAGGAAATGGCGGAAAGAGGACTCGGGTTTTTTCTGTACCAGCGGTGCAGGTTTTATCGGGAGCTCAATGGGCTGAGCTGAAATATCTGTCGCAACCGGTGGTGCATACGAGCTGCCTTCATCCGGTACCGGTGAATTTTTTTCGGCAGTTTTGTTTGCGGATTTGAAGAGATCCTTTATCCCCATGGTACGCGAGCTCCACTCCGATGGTTACTGGTGTTCCCGATGTATAATTCGGGAGACCAATCTATATAAGTATGCGTTGTTCCGGGCGTTTTTCCCTTCCGGTTTTTGTTTTCTATTCCTTCCGGACGAGACCCTGCACGGACTGGGCCTGACAGATATCTTTATCAGTCAGTCCATGAGAGTTTTGTAACGACAGATGCACACGTATCGTCATTGAGGCCGCTATGCAGGATTTTTTAAAGCAGAGAATGCCCACCGGGATTCCGTCCCTTGATCCCATTCTTGATGGGGGGGTTCCTCCCGGCTCGGTCATCCTTCTCTTCGGGGATCTCGGTGCAGGCAGTTACGAGTTCACGTACAGCTCGATTGTCAATACGCTCACCCTCATGAAGGGGACGGTGCCGGAAGCCACGATGGTCCCAAAGGAGATACGGTATATCACCTTCACCCGCATGAAGGAGGACGTGCAGCACGAGATCGTCAGCTCCTTCCACGTCGACGGTCTTGAAGGGCTCGTGGAGACCATCCACTTCGATGACCTGTCAGACCTGTATTTCGACAACAGCGTTGTTCCTGACGAGTGGTACAGCCACAGCAACGTGATCACCCGGCTCCAGAAGAGATCCAGCCAGGACAGCATCCTCCTCAAGCTGGCAAATGTCATTGACGACGTCACTCCAGGCAGCCTGCTCATCCTGGACTCCGTTACGGATGTTGCAAACCAGTCAATGGTCCCGAACTTCTGGCATAACCTGACCGGGTTCCTGCGGGGATTGCAGCGGATCTCCAAGCAGCGGGGCATCACCACGTATATCCTGCTCAGCCGGGGGATCCTTGACTCTCCGCAGGAGCGGGAGCTGGAGGATATCGTGGATGCCGTAATGCTCTTCAAATGGGAAGAGACATCGGGTGCACGGAGGCAGAGGGTGATGTATTTCGAGAAGTTCCGCGGGGTCATGCCCCACCTTGAGGAGCGGGACCTGGTGAAATTTGCCGTCAGGATCTCCACGTCCGGTGGCTTTGAAGTCAGCAATATCCGGGTGGTCATATGAGCAACGGGCGGATCAAGGTGGGCATTCCCGGGCTCGACGATATGCTGGGAGGCGGGCTGATCCCGGGAAGTATCTGTTCGATCATCGGGACGTACGGTACCGGCAAGACCACCTTCTCCCTGGAGTTTGTCTGGGACGGGCTGAAAAAGAAAGAGAATATCATCTATATCAGCCTTGAGGAGCGGGAGGATCGTATCCTCACCTACATGAAGATGAAGGGCTGGGATATCGAGCCCTACCTGAACAAATCGCTCTATGTCATCAAGCTTGACCCGACGGATTTCAACCTTGCCAACAACCGGATCAAGAACGAGCTGCCCAAGCTCATCGATGAAGTGAAGGCAACCCGGGTTGTCATCGATCCCATCTCCCTTTTTGAGGATCTCTTCACCACGGATTCTGAACGGCGCCAGGAGATGTACCGGTTCATTGAGGGGCTCCGCGACAAGAACTGTACTATCATGATGACCTCGGAGACCCACCGGGACAATGTCTTCTCCAGCCGCCACGGGCTCATCGAGTACCTTACGGATACGGTGATTCTCCTCCGGTACGTGCGCCCATCGGACCTGACCGATGTCCACCTTGCCCTTGAAGTGGTGAAGATGCGGATGTCCGCACATTCCCGGGAGATCAAGCCGTACGAGCTGATGCAGGACCAGGTGCTGGTGTACTCGGAAGCGAATGTGTTCTGATTATTTTTTGCCTGGGAGAAAACCCCGGGTATGGCATCCCCGTACCTCGTTTTTGGGAGGGGCCGGGACTTACACTCCTCATGAAAATTATCTGCCCTTAAAACGCTCCGTTTTGCAATCGGAGCCCGATTTGAAGAGCCGGTTTTCTGATACTCGCGTTTTTTTGCGAATTATAGCAGGGGGATTTTGAAATACGGATATCTTGCTGTTATTTCACTCATTTGAGGAGCATTTCAGCCTCTGAAAAACGTTTAATTGTTGCCTTTTGGTTGATCCGGGGACTGGGATCCTGGGGAAAAGGCTGGCCGGGGAAATGGCGGGGGGCGGATCCGGAGGTGTTTCGAGTGAGAGGATAGGGGTAAAATTATCCTCTCTTCGCTACTCCGTCGAAGATAATAACGACCCGTGGGGAAAATTCTTATCCGGAGGATTACCGGTTGACGACCGGCCATGCGGTGACAACAATTCCGTCAACACCGGGGATTCCGATAAGGTTCATGGCAATGGATTCCACATCAAGATAGATCCCATCCGCCTTGCGTACACGGAACCCGATCGGTATCCCGGTTTTTTTCCCGTTCCGGATATGGTCAAATACACTGATGACAGATTCCCGGTCGTCCGGGTGAATGAGATCGCTGATGTGTTTCCCGATAAAAAAATGTTCAGGATACCCGAGGAGAAATGTTGTTGAGGGAGAGTCATTGACGATCTGCCCCTCAGTATCGATAATGCTGACGAAATCCGAAGCAATCTGGATCTGGTGGAGAAGCCGGATCGCGTTTTCTTTCAGCGCCCTCTTTGCAAGAGACTGTTCCACAGATTTGAGAACGGTGTGCGATAATTCAGCGAACATAGATTTGGGATCACCACTTTTCTGGAGATAAAAGTCTGCACCGTTTTCATATGCCGTAGTTGCCATCTCGTCCCGGTCTTTTCCGGAAAACATAATGACCGGAAGCGCCGGGTATTTTTTACGGACGATCTTTAAAAATTCAATCCCGTCCATCACGGGCATCTGGTAATCGGATATGATGGCATCATACACCCGGGTATTGAGGATCTCCAGCGCCTGATCGGCCGATTCTGTGGTATCGATATGGAAGTTCCCCTTTGCTTCAAGAAACTGCTTGCTGATCTCCAGCAGAACCCGGTCATCATCAACGTAAAGGACTGATATCATCAGGACTCCTGCACTACTCGTTCAACAATCCCGGCTGCACCATGAATAGCCGGTTATCTTTGGTTTTTCAAACAGGGCCGGATCCCGCCGTTACCCGGAAAAAACGCGCCCGCAATAAATATACTAAAAAACATTTAAATTTACAATAATTTAATAGTTCTCTAAAATCTCTCTAGAATTACAAAAAGAATTAACATTTCCCCTGCATTCTTACATAAATGCCGTCTATACGGGGTAAACCAAAGGAACAAATTTCATATAAATGTCCCCACGACCTGCTGCTGAAAATCAACACTGCAATTGAGACGGGAAAATTTGCTTCAAGGAATGATATTATCACTGC
>JBAYMI010000161.1:0-5498 GCA_041663625.1 Methanoregula sp. | reverse complement strand
TCTCATGCCTACGGGCGGGACCGGGTTCAGCCGCAATTTGACCTGGGGCGAACCTGTCCTCTTCTTTTCGTGGAACAACCCCCGGCTGTCCACAATGAGCGATTTATAATGATGGCATATATATGATTTCTGTCCCATTCAGCTACACGTTCGAAAATACGAAAGGTACTCGGTGACAAACGGTAAATAGGACCTATCCGTCAAGTCCTGAAGAATCGAAATCCCGCCGTGAGTAATATCGGCGCGGGTGAAATTTCTGTAAATCAGGAAATTCCGGAAACCCTCACGCCCGGCAATAAATCCATGGGGAAATCCCGCACTATTCCGGGAAGGAGAGGATGCGTGCACTCCCTCCCCCACCACGATGCCACTGATGAATTGTTCATGGTTGCCGGGGGAAAGATGCAGATCGCGTTGCGGGACAGGACGCTCGATCTGAAGGAAGGAGTACTCGTGGTCATTCCCAAAGGCGCGGGCCACAAACCCGTCTGCCCGGAAAAATGCACGGTACTTTTGATGGAACCGACGGGGACCTGCTATACCAGCGGGGCGTTGACGGATATGAATCAAAAATGAATTTGATTTTCTTTAATCAGTATTGCGATTCTTTCCCGCTCCTTCAGGAGCCGGTGTATAAGGGTGAGGTGGGTTGACATACAATTATAATAAAATACTAATCATATAACTTTAATGAACAATGCCTCACGATATTTCTTAAAGATAGTCACCATTACGGTGTCTGTCACGGGTTCGGTCAGAGGTGTTTGTAGACGAGGTATGACCTTGGTTTTTGTTCCTGAGGAGTGATGCAGACTATGCATAATTTCCTGGTTTCCTGGATACTTGTACTTGCGATGATCAGTATTGCCGGGTGCACGGGAGTCTCCGTACCGTTCACTCCCTTCGAAACCAACCCGGTACCTGCGGAAACTCCGCAGTCACCGGACAACCTGCAGCAGTCCCTTACTAATGCCAGCAGTACCGTAACTGCTGAAAGAACACTTCCTCCTAAAGGTGAGACCCAATCCTATCGCGCCAACATCACGGATATGAATAAAGATCCCCTGACCCGTGAGGAGTTTCTTGAGGTGAACCAGGAATATATGGCTTTCCTTGCAAAAGAGCTCGGGCAGGAGAAGGCAGAACAGATGATGAATGATAAATATTCCCGTGCAATAGGGCCATCCCTGCTGGATCCGTCATCAGGCAACGACACGCTCATCTCCATTATTATTGACCCGGTGGGAGACCACGTTGCCGGTGAGACCTTTAACATCAGTGGTTCTACCAATCTCCCCCCTGGCAGGGAACTGACCCTTGCTATATTCCAAGGAAATTATGACCGCCCGATTCCCCCGGGTGAAGAGTCATGGCAGGATCCGGTCCTGCGGACGGCATTTGTTCAGGTGAATACGTCATCGCCAAACACCTGGTCGTACCGTATGGATACAACCGGGATGGCCGGGGATGATTACCTCATCTATGTCAGGGAAAGCCAAAAGGATGCGTTCTATGCCAATACATTGTTCCACCTCTTTTCACGCGATGGAACGTAACCTGCCGGTGACCCGGCAATAATCTCACACTCCGTTCCCTGCATCATGAGGTGGGGCATTTTATACGGCGAAAATCTGTTTTCTCCAGGGTAATTTTGTATCGCCACAATGATCCCGTTAGTAAAAAATTTCACAAACGAATTTCCGGATTTTTTAACAATTTTCTCTCGCGCAGAAATTTTTTTTCAAAATTTCCCGCACAGACTATTTCCAGGGAAAATTCCTGAAACAAACCTCACGCCGAAAAAACAAAAAATTACAATGTCAGGTCCCAGCGTTCTTCTACAATTTTTCCGCCCCAGTCCGTATTTTCGTGCATATCGGTAACCCGGAATCCCTTTATCTCATACAGGTGTCGTGCAGCCATGAGTGTACGAAACGTCCACAAAAATACCCGCTTGTACTTTTTCACATGACAAAAATCAATGGCCATATCCATGAGCCGGTGCCCGGCTCCCGCACCTCTCAATTCCGGCTCTACAAAAAAGAATCGTAATTGTGCCGTGGCGGGGCCCGCATGCGTGATGGCAATACATCCCGTGGGAAGCCCCCTGGTTTCAAGAATATACATGCAATCCGATTCAGGATCAAAGCGATCTGCAAAGGTATGAACGCCCCCTGTCAGGTACGCGTTCCAGATCTCATAATCAAATCCGTATTCTGATTTATACCATTCCAGGTGCCGGGATATCACAAAGTCCACATCGGACCCGGTAAACGGTCTGATGGTCAGCGGAGGAGTTGCCCGGGTACCATGCCTTTCTGATACAGACTCAGTGTCGCGGATTTTTCTTATGGTCATGACTGCCGGTTCATCGTTATCTGCCGGTTCAGCCCATAACCATTGTGATTTTAAAAATCCGGTTCTCACCCCAATCCGGTAACCAAAACGGCCCTTCTTTTCATTTTCCCCCAGGATATAGCGATCCGGGAAGCGATCGCAACGCTGAAGAATGCCCGCTACCGCATTCTTCTCCGGCTCTTACTGCCCGTGGGGCAGTAATCGCCTCTCCCAATGCTGCCATATACCGTTGTCCGTCTCCGATGTCTGGCAGGTCATCAGAATGCCGCATTTCACCAGAGACGTGGCAGAGGGATCTGAAAAATCCCTCTTGTCGAAAGTCGTCAGACGTGATACAGAAGAATAACCTGAAATGTTCTTCGATCAGGAGGAGAACACCCCTCCGGTTTCTTCGACGGAGAATCCGGCGTATCCCCTAAAGCGATCATAGAATCATCCGGCTCAAGGAAAAGATGCCGGGACTACCAGAAACCCGTCCCCCTTCCGTTTTCGCTGACCAAATACCCCTAAATAGCGTCTCATGCGTTCAGACGTAAAAATGACCGGAAATAGATGAATTACTGTCTCATTTCCGGGAATTACTTCCTCTGTTTCCGGAAAAACAGGGAAATGGAGCCCGCACAGGGGGTATTTTGGAGGTACTCTTCCCTGTGGGAGAACCCCGATGAAGAATCAGGATTGTCTGGATTGCTGACGTGAATGGAAATAATTTCCGGGAATCTTCTTTTTAAAAATTCCCCGAAATGATGGGAGAAAAGCCCGGGCAGAAATGGTTTAATCAGCCATGCACTATAACGGGTCTGGATAGCAGGTCCTGATATGATACTGGAACACCTTGAACATCACAATCAAAAACTTCTTTCCCGGCGGGAATTTTATAAACGCCTCGTCCTGTTCGGGCTCCTGTCCGTGGGAATCATTCTCTTCTCCCTGGTTATCGGAATGCTGGGATATAGGTCATTTGAGGGCATGGGCACGGTCGATGCATTCCTCAATGCAGCGATGCTCATGGGTGGCATGGGATCGGTCAATACGATACATACAGATGCCGGGAAGATCTTCGCGGGATGTTATGCACTGTATTGCGGGTTTGTGCTTCTCGTTTCGGTTGCGATTTTCTCAAACCCCGGTATTTCACCGCGTACTCCACCACTTTCACCTGGAGGGGGAGAAATAGGCGGGACCTGCCGGGTAATCCCGTGACCGTCCCCCTTGGTACGTTCCGTTGTTTTATATCGGCGGGAGTCAAGATGCATCCATTGCAGGAAAAAGGGATGAGCGTTTTCCGGTTTGAAGAAAACTCTGCCCCGACACAGGACCAGCGCGAGCGGTATATGATCGGGGAGATCGATGAGAAACACTTCGGCCCCGGGGGTCTGATCGTGCTGATCGAATACCCTGAGGCCGTGTACCTCAGGGACGACCGGGAACATACCGCGATCCTCTACACAGGGCCCAAGGATAAACACAAGGCCCTTGAAGAGGTAACACGATTGATGGCCCAGCACGACCCCGGGCGCCATCCCTCACCGGGAAATGCATAAAAACGTGAAGGATCAGATATTCCCAAATACCAGCTTCCCATCCTTCTCGTCCACCACGATCTCATTCTCTTTCGTCACGGTCCCTTCCAGGATCATTTTTGACAATTCATTCAGCAGGTTCTTCTGGATCACCCGTTTGATCGGCCGTGCGCCGAACTGCGGGTCAAAGCCCTGGGTGGCGATGAACTGGATCGCTCTATCAGTTGCCCTGATCCGGACGTCACTCTTTGCGAGCATCTTCTGGACAAATCCCAGCTGGAGTTCGACAACCTTCTGGATCTCATCCTTCGTGAGCGGCCGGAACATGATGATCTCATCGATCCGGTTGAGGAATTCCGGGCGGATGGTCTTTTTGAGCAGATCGAATACCTCCTGCCGGGTGCGGTCGAAGACATCGTCACGGTTCTTGTCGGTGACATGCTCCAGGTTCTCCTGGATGATGTGAGACCCGATGTTCGATGTCATGATGACAATGGTATTCTTGAAATCCACCGTGCGGCCCTTGTTGTCGGTAAGCCGGCCGTCGTCGAGGACCTGCAACAGGATATTGAAGACATCCGGGTGGGCTTTCTCGATCTCGTCCAGGAGTACAACCGAGTAGGGTTTTCTCCGGACCGCTTCGGTCAGCTGCCCGCTCTCTTCATAGCCCACGTAGCCCGGCGGCGCCCCGACCAGCCTTGAAACGGTATGCCGCTCCTGGTACTCCGACATATCGATCCGCACCATGCTGTTCTCGTTGTTGAAGAGGATCTCGGCCAGGGCCTTTGCCAGTTCTGTCTTTCCCACACCGGTCGTACCCAGGAAGATGAACGACCCGATCGGGCGTTTTGGGTCCTGCAGCCCGGCACGGCTCCGGCGGATTGCATCGGAGACTGCACCGATGGCCTCATCCTGGCCTACTACGCGCTTGTGGAGTTCGGCCTCAAGGCCCAGCAGTTTCTGTTTTTCGCTCTGCAGCATCCGGGAGACGGGAATGCCGGTCCAGCGCGAGACCACTTCGGCGATCTCCTCGGCATCCACCTCCTCGTTCACCATTGCGGAGTCCTTCTGCAGCACGGTCAGTTTTCCTTTGAGTTCCTCGATGGTCTTTTCAGCGGTCGGGATACGGCCATAACGAATCTCTGCCACCTTTCCGAGGTCGCCTTTGCGTTCAGCACTTTCGGCCTCGAACTTCAGGTTCTCGATCTCCGTTTTACGCGACTGGATCTGGTCAACAAGATCTTTCTCCGACTGCCACTTTGCCGTCAGGCGGTTTCGTTCCTCGGCCAGGTTTCCTATCTCTTCGTTGAGGCCTTTCAGTTTCGAGAGGTCTTTCTCACGCTTGATGGCTTCGCGTTCAATCTCTAACTGGCGGATCTTCCGTTCAATGATTTCCAGTTCTTCCGGTTTCGAATTGATCTCGAGCCGGAGTTTTGACGCTGCCTCATCGATCAGGTCGATTGCCTTGTCGGGAAGGAAACGGTCGGAGATATACCGCTGTGAAAGTTCGACAGCGGCGATGATCGCCGTATCCTTGATCCGTACATGGTGATGGGTCTCGTACTTCTCCTTGATGCCCCGGAGGATGGAGATGGCATCGAGCGTGTCCGGCTCGTT
>JBAYMI010000160.1:0-5592 GCA_041663625.1 Methanoregula sp. | reverse complement strand
CGGGAGTGATCCCGTCAAGCTGTGCCTCGCATGCCGGGCAGAGCATCTTCTTCTTGCGATCGAGTTCATCCAGCGTATTAGGCCTGAACATGATGCATTCCGGGTTCTCGCAGTGACCCAGGCCCAGCAGGTGCCCGATCTCGTGGGCTCCCTCCTTGGTGATCCGGTCGATCAGGTCATCGTCACTGCCATACCGGCCGTAATACTCGTTGCTGAGCCGGGCCGACGAGACCACTGCTGCACCCACCTGTTCCCGGGCGAGACCGAAGACAAAACTGTTCCCGTTCCTGAAGAGATCCTGCTGGACAACGAGGAGCACGGGATCATCAATCCCATGCCGGTACTTGTAGGCCTGGATTCCGTCCAGCAGCGCCTGTGCATCGATCTGTTTCCGCTCCGGGACATATCCCATCATGCGGACATGATTCTCCGAAACCGTGGTCGGAACGCGAAGAATCGAGGAGATAAGACGGGAGACCGGCATCTGGAGACCGACAGGAGATGAGGCATCCCAAAAAATATGGACATGCATCGCTATATTCTGTTGGAATGGAACCCTATAAACATATTGAGACGAGCGTCGGCAGGTACATTGCCGGGCATTACGCGAGTCCCGTCGAAGTTGGCGTGGGGCGGAACCCGGGCGCGGCGGCGATCCTCCATGCTGCCGGCATTCCCATCCGGTGCACGGATATCAGATCGTTCGGGATTCCAGCGGGAATTGTCTTTACTGTCGACGATATCTTTGAGCCGGACCTGTCGTTCTACAATGGGGCTGACGTGATCTACGCCATCCGGCCGGCCATCGAGATGATCCCGCCGCTCATCGATCTCGCAACACGAATCGGGTGCGATCTTGTCGTGTACCACCTGGGATTCGAGATCTACGGCAACGGAGGGGAGAGTATCGACTGCGGGGTGCTCCTCCACCGGTACGTGCGGGGATCAGAAACCGTCAAACAGGGTTGACTGGGCCTTTGAGGGCGCCTTCCTGGGTTCAGGAATTTCCGCGGGGGGGGATTCGGGGGCTGCCGGGGGAATAACGGTCTGGTGCTCTTCGGGAGATCGGGCAGGGGGTTCGTCCACGGGAGCCTCTTTCTTTGGCTCCTTCCGGGTTTTCTTCTGCTGTGCCGCCTCTTTTTTCTGTTCTTTCTCCCGCTCCTTCTCTTCCTGCACGAGAGCCCGGATGATCTCCGCTGACCGTGCCCGGTCATTGAGGAAGAAGTTGAGCTGGTCTGCATCAAAGGAGAGATCGCGGGAATATCCCGCGGGATCCTGTTCGACGAGCAGGGAGATGGTGCCAAGATAGGTCTCGCGCAGGGTATTCTGCGGGATGTGCATCATGCCGGAGACCTTGTTCAGCGTGGCAAGGCGGATCGCCTTCTGCTTCTTTGCCGTTGACATCTTCTGCCAGCGCTCCGGGGGCATGATCCGCGTATGAATGCTTTTTCCCCCGGCTGCATCTGCCACGCCGAGCAGCATAACAGCGGTCGCATAACGCCAGAGCGTGTGATACTGGCGCCGGTAGGTATAACCGAGATACTCGTCCGCCCGCGCAAGGTGGCGGTATGCCTGGCCAACGGCAGGAGGATCTGCAATAAGGTGGACGCTGCCCTCGACCCACTGCTCTATGGTCTCGGGGGTATCGTCAACATCGTACGAGAGCCGCATGAGTTCCTCGTCACCCGTTCTGCCGAAGAGGGCCGAGATCAGAGAGAAGATGGAGACACGCTCGTCTTTCTGGGAGGTGTGGACCTGCACGTCGTCAAGGCTCTCCCTTCCGAGAGCCGAGGCATAGAGCATGTTGACCGCAGAACGGATGTCGCCTTCCGCGCTCTCGGCAATCGCATGGATTGCGGCATCGCTGCAGGTGATCTTCTCGGATGAGCAGAGATACCTGAGGCGCGGGGCAATGGAACGGGCGGGAACCGCTTTGAACTGGACCGGTTCACAGCGTGCCCGTATCTCCGGCGAGAGGCCGTACAGGTCATTTGCTATCAGGACCATCGGCTGCTGCGCGTGCCGGATGCATTCGAGGATAGCTTTTGCCCCGCCCCGGTCAGAATTGCCCTGGAGATTGTCAGCTTCATCGAGGACAACCAGTTTGCGCACGGCCCCGGTCAGGCTTGCGGTCACGCTGCCCGCGCCGGCAATCCGTTCTATCACGGCAGCCGTCCGCTGGTCACTCGCGTTGAGCTCGATGACTTCCCAGTTCATGTCGGTTGCGAGCGCGTACGCCGTAGAGGTCTTTCCGATACCGGGCTTACCGTAGATCAGGAGCGGGCGGGACTTGTTCGTCCAGTTCCTCGCCCACTCCGCGATCTGCCGCACTGCGGTCGTATTTCCGACGATGTCCGCGAGGTGTGCGGGGCGGTATTTCTCTGCCCAGTCCATACAGACACGTTAGCGGGGTATCAAATAAATTATCTCTGATGAGACTCTAAACTAGGAGTACAGAACACATGTTTCAAACGTGTCGTTTTTTTTAGGTGATGTCGTGGTTCACAACTGCTCCACAGAGTCGATCGCAAAAGTAGTCCGGGAATATGAAGGCGTAAGGCGGAAACGGGCTATCGGGGATATGGTCAAGGCGCTGATGATCGACGCCCCGCAGGTTGTAGCCGCATTCGGGGAGGATGCTGCCGTAATCGAGCACAATGGCGAGGCACTCCTCCTTGCGGCGGACGGCATCTGGTCAAAACTCATGGAAGCGGATCCCTACTGGGCCGGGTACTGTTCGGTGCTCGTGAACATCCACGATATCGCGGCAATGGGAGGGCGCCCCATTGCGATGGTGGACATCTTCTCCATGTCCAAGAGTCTGATCCTGGACCAGGTGGTAAAAGGGATGCACGATGCCTCGGCACAGTTCGGTGTCCCGATCGTTGGCGGGCACCTGCACCCGGACGCGCCCTACAGCGTCATCGACGTCTCTATCCTCGGGTCAGCGAAACTCGACTCGATCATTTACAGCCACACGGCACAGGCGGGGAACTGCGTTGTTGCCGCGATCGACCTGAGCGGGCGGGTCCACCCCTCCTGTGCTCTCAACTGGGACTCGGTTACGATGAAATCTGCGGCTGAAGTCCGGGCACAGATCGCCGTGCTGGAGGAGATCGGGAAGAAGCATCTCGCAACTGCCGGTAAGGACATCAGCAATCCCGGGATCATCGGCACGCTGGGGATGCTGCTGGAGATCAGCGGTAAAGGGGGAGAGATCGATCTCGGGCTGATCCCGAAACCGGACCTTGCGAAGAACAACATGACCTTCGAGCAGTGGGTCAAGATGTACCCCGGCATGGGATTTATCCTGACGGCAAAGAAGGAGAACGTGCAGGAACTCATTGCGACCTTTGCCGGTGTCGGGATGACCGCAAAAATGATCGGTACGGTTGACAATGAAAAAACCCTGCGGATACGGTATGAAGGGAATGAGACGCAGGTCTTTGACTTCATGCAGAACGGGATCATGCACCTGACCGAAGAGGATGTTGCATGCCGCCAGCGCTGAAACGGATTGGGATCGGGATTCATGAGGATCCCGAAAAGGTCATTGCAAGTGCCGTTGCCGTTTGCAATGCCTGCGATGTTTATTGTTACTGCCGCCCGGGCATTGTTGCTGAAAAACCAAAAGAGAGATCCATTCATATCCGTGAATCCGATCATCCCGAACAGGCCATGATCGACGATCTCATGGCGGAAACGATCGATGCCGCAGTCCGGGGCACGCTCCCTTCAAACTCAACCCTGAAAGTGCTGAAGATCGCCGAAGGGGTCGATCATCTCGAACGCATCGCCCTGCTGGAGACCGCAGGCGGGAAAAAATTCCTCCTGACACCGGTAGGAGTCGATGAGGGCTGGACGGTCCCGGAAAAGATCGAGCTCATCAAAAAGGGGAAGATCATTGCAAAAAAATTCGGCCTTCCGGAGAAGACGGGGGTTCTATCCGGGGGAAGGCTCGGAGATGTCGGGCGGCACAAACAGGTGGATGCGAGCATGGCAGAGGCAGAACTCGTGGCAAAACTTTCCGACTCCGTGCATTGCGAGATCCTGATTGAGAATGCCATTGAATCATGCGGGCTGATCATTGCACCGGACGGGATTTCCGGCAATCTCATCTTCCGTACGCTCACGTTCCTGGGCAACGGGTACGGGCATGGCGCACCTGTTGTAAATATCCGCAGAATTTTCGTGGATACTTCGCGCGCCTCACCAAATTATGCCAATGCGCTATTGCTGGCCGCATCTTTGTTGGAATAATTTTAAACCGCATTTTTCCCCTATTTTCCCTGAAAAAAAGCAATTTATGGCATAAAAAAATATTCTGCGAAATTGCAAACCCCGATTCCCGCTTGCTGCACAGTATGCCATCTGATAGCACAATAAGGGATAATTTGCAGGGATTTCCCAAAAAGTATTTAAATATAACAAGTAGATTTCTGTTTGAGGTAAGAAACATGGCAGATTTACCAATCGCCGCAGTTGTAAGGATTGCAAAGAAGAACGGAGCCGAACGCGTAGGAAGCGATGCAGCAGAGGCACTTGTTGCAAAGGCTGAGAAGTACATCGCCCAGCTGACCAAGGAAGCCAACAAGCTTGCCGAGCACGCGGGCAGAAAGACCATCAAGAAAGAAGACGTTGACCTGGCTGCAAAGTCCAACTGATCAACTCTTTTTTCTCACTTTCATCAGGAGCTGGCCAAGGGTTTTTGTGCTGGCACTCATGCCTGTTCATCATGCAATCATGAGGGAATTTTTATGAATCCGGATCCACGGGAATGCAGATTCGACCCGATCACCGAAGAGAACAGAACGGAGGTAATCGATCTCTTCAATTACTATATCGAGAACAGCTTTGCAGCCTACCCGGAACAGAAATTTCCCTATGATTTTTTTTCGCTGTTCCTCGAGTCCTGCAGGAACTATCCATCTGTTGTAGCAAAGTTCCCGGATGGAACGATTGCGGGGTTCGGCATGCTCCGCGCCCATAACCCGATGCCGGCATTCCGGCATACTGCCGAGATCACATATTTCATCCGGCCTGACTGGACGGGGAAGGGACTGGGGACAGAGATGCTCGGACATCTCGAAACCGCGGGAAAAACGCAGGGCATCAGCACGATCCTTGCCAGTATATCATCGCTGAACGAGGGCAGTATCCGGTTCCATGCCCGTCACGGGTTTGTCGAATGCGGCAGGTTTGTAAACGTCGGGATGAAAAAAGGAGTTACGTTCGATACCGTCTGGATGCAGAAGTTCATCTGAAAAAAGATCAGAACTTCCCCTTCGTGCTCCGGACCGCCTTTTTGTCCCCGCTGATTGCCAGGGCTTCGCCGAGCGCGATGCCGAACGCCTTGAACGCCGCCTCGCACTGGTGGTGATCGTTCT
This sequence comes from Methanoregula sp., assembly GCA_041663625.1. GTDB lineage: Archaea > Halobacteriota > Methanomicrobia > Methanomicrobiales > Methanospirillaceae > Methanoregula. The sequence goes on along the minus strand of JBAYMI010000160.1, from coordinate 205 downwards.
TCCCGGTAAAGGAGATGTGTGCTGTGATCCCGGCCCGGGTGCAGAGCGAGTAGAAGAAGTGCTCGAAGATATCGGACGGGATCGACCCCACTACCTTGTTGCCGAAGGTGCCGTTCCAGACCAGGTATCCCCGTCCCCCGCAGTCCAGCGCAACCTGGCCCAGCGATTCATCCATCGGGATAATGGCATGGGAAAAGCGCCGGAT
>JBAYMI010000159.1:0-5593 GCA_041663625.1 Methanoregula sp. | reverse complement strand
CATGGCGAATTGTTCCGGGACGGGGATCCTGGTCCGGCCGGTCTTCTTTTTCAGCCGTACGAGGACTTCGCTCTGGTCGTTAGCCAGTCGGCGATCGAGGATGATTGTGCGCCCGTCAACCATTTTTCCTTCAACAGTAACCGGCATGTCCACTCCTTTTGTATTCCATATATTACTGCTCTGGTATATCTGCTTCTCTCTCTTCGGATACAGTGGTGCGTTACCTGGCAGATCTCACCGGTCCCCTTTGAAACCCGGGGGCTGGCCGGGTCTCGCGTCAATGAGGCAGCCTTGAACCGGTGATCACAGTCATTTGACAATTGTCCGGAACATGAACGGGCACCGGAACGTGCATGTATCGGAGATTTGGGAATGTGGGCGGTACCGGAAAAGACTGGGAGCGGTGGAAGAAAGGATATTGCCGATCTATAATCCCCGGTATGTCATACTCCGGTGCCGGATATATATCACCGTTACTTCATGCGAATCGTGAAGCACCAGGGAGATCACGCGATAATCGCCAAAGCGAATCCGGTAAAGATTTTCTGCACTGGCAATCTTGTAGGATTCGTGCGGCACAGGATCAAGAGCGAGTTTCTCGATGTGTTCTAAAATAGTGGAGATGAGATCGCCAGGAATTTTCCGGAGATCTTTTTCAACGCTCTTTTTACAGTGAAGAATTCTTTTGATTTCTTCCCGTCTTTCAGGTTCTTACGAACCTTTCAGAATTTTGAACGTGTATGCTGCCATGCCCGTGAATCACATCACGCGTTTTTTTTTTAGTTCGGCAAGGCTCATCGTACCCTCATCCCGCCGCTCGGCAACCATGGCAAGATCGCGAAGATCTTCCTTGAGGTGCTGATATTCCGTGAGCGGGAGGATGACGGCGACCTTGTTGCCGTTCTCATCAACTACATACTGTTCAACAGCACTCATGGGAACTCCTTACCCTGCATTGTATTCACCAGATGATATAATCGCTTTTTGTACGCAGAGGGCATCCGAATCCCCAACACTCATAGTGGGCTGCACCCCCTCACCCGCCCATCCGGGCCCGCAACAGGCCCGGATCGCCCCTTTTGGAGGTGACCTGACCGGCCTGTTTCGGGGGTTTTTGCGGGAAGTCTCAGTGAAAAACGCCATACTTCTCCCGATTCGGAAACGGGCAGTTTTGCATGGAGAAAAACCGGCCTGTTTAGAACCTGTTTCTTTTGAGGATCGGTGGCTGCCGTAGGGCTTGGGATATGGGCGGGGGTTTACGTCACCGGCCGTCATTATCCGACATGCCATGATCTCCTTATGAGACCTGCATCTCCCTATGCGAATCCGGCCCCGCTACGACCCCGGATGTACCCCTTTTCCGGAACCAGAGGGAATAATTCTCATAAATGAGGGAATAAATCCCGCATTTCACTCGTTTTTACGTCGGCAGATCAGAGGTCATATGTAGCCGAGTTACATCGGCCAAAAAGGAAGGGTCGCGGGTTTCGGGATGTTTTGGGAGGTGATCTGCGAAAGGAGGGGGTGCTATGGGCGTTTTGGTGGGGGGTCGGGGATCTACGACGTGAACCGTGGAACGTTCGAGGGGTTACCGACGGGAAGAGAGAGGTCGTGATCCTCCGCAGGGGGATGTGATCCTAGATCTCGTATTCTCCGTCGCAGAGTTTTCACCAGATACCTCCCCCAACCCCACAGTAAGACATAGTTCCTCAAAAAAGCGACAGGGTTAGCTCAATTTTCGGTCAATTTTACGTCAGTAAGCCAGAGGCAGAGTATGGCAGGGTTACAGCGGGCGATCGTCCAGAAAACTGGCGTGTGGACGTGCTGAATAAAGGAAAACCTTGTTTTTGGGATCATGCTTACGTCGGTGAAATGATATTTCACTTTGTGGCGATCTGGGGTTTCCGACTCAGTGCCGGGCCGTCACCTAGGTGGTGTGTTGGATGCACGAGGAGGTACATGAGTCGGGGGGGACGTGGGGGATGAGGAATAAATTACAAAAAAGCAAGCGGAAACAATGTGGATAAAATATTGAAAGAATTAAGTGAGTGGAAAATAAGTTGGGTATATGAATCATCTCTGGTCAAGATTAATTATTCTTTACCACCGCAAAAAATTTAATTTTGATATATGGGTACGGTGTAAATTTTTAAAATTAAATGATGACGAGATCAAAATTTTCACAACTGAAACAACAAGTGCTGTTTTCGATATAGTAGTTTCTCAGGCACCAGTCATCGGCCCGATTGCGGTTAGATTAAGTGAAACCGGTGAGAGAATTAGACAACAGCAAATCAATACATTTCTTGAAAATTTTGTTTCCGCTCTTATGAAAATTGACAGGGACCAAATTAATTGGACTCGGTTTAAGAGTGATGATTATTATTTTATGATTCATTCCGTGACAGAAAGAGTACATCATACTACTGCAAAAGAAAAAATTATTAGATTCCGTGAAATTTTGATTAAAGATTTGCAAACAACATATCATTCGGATTTCAAAGAAACGTATTTGGATCTAATACTGCGATTAAATGAAGATCAGATTAAGATATTACGGACATTTCGAACACAATATAATGAATATGGGCCATTTATAAGAGATGAATCACCTAGCGATGAACAAAATGAACAAATAAGATTAAAATATGAGAGTCTTCCAAAAGAGAAGGATTTTCAATTTAATCATGATTTATACTTTTTTTATATTCTAGATATGATTTCAAAATCTTTGTTGTACGATGATGGAATGGGCCGATTTGGTACCGGAGCTTTAGAAATTATTGACATCACACAATTCGGTTTAGAATTTTTAAAATTCATTGAAGATACTGATCTTGAAGAATAACTCGATTGGATTTATCTCACTCATCCTCCATAACCCATATCCCTCCCCCCACAAGAATACTAAAGAGACAATGACCCCGCCCGAAGACGAACCCTGCGAACAGTGCGGCCTCTGCTGCCGGATCTTCGGCCCCGGCATTGCGCCGACCGCCGCGAACGTGTACGTCTGGATCGAGCAGGGCCGCACCGATATCCTGCGCTGATACATTGCGTTCATGGAATGCGGGACGCAGGTGCCGTGCACGAGCCTCAAGCATGAGGATCTCGGGTGCGCCGTCTCGTTTGAGATGCGGGACCCGGAGACCGGCGACTATATGCCCGTCTGCCCGTTCCTGCGCCGGGTGGTAAAGAACCGGTACCTCTGCGGAATTCATACAGTCAAGCCCGAGATGTGCTGCCATTACGAGCCGTGGATCTGGGGCGAGACCTACTTCAACAAATGCACGGCCCTAAAAAAGATGGACAACAGATGCCGGTGGCCGTTGTAGATCATCGCCCGGAAATTTTCTTTTCCCGGCCGGATTGTGAATGATACCGGGACGGGATCGTTCTCTATTTTTTACTCTGTTGAAAACCATTTTTTTTCAGAAATGATCACCCCCTTCCTGCGCCATGTTGTCCCCCGCTGAGGACAGGGCGCATTACGATGCCACCCGGATATACTACCACCTCATCACTAGTGTAAAATTATTCCGGTAATCCAGCGGCATCGCAATGCGGGGGATGCCCACGCGGCGGGGGCGGAGCCCCAAAGAGCGTCACGTAAAGGATCAAAGGAGTTCAACAAAGCAGAAATATTTTTAATTAAACTTTTGGATGCCCCATAATCGGATCGTTATCAATCGTTTCAACAGCCTCCCGGAATAACAGGCGTGCAACAACTTCCTCAAAGTGCCAGGTGAGATCATGCACCAGAAACCCGGCACCCACTCCCATATGAGGAACCTCTTCGATATCCGAAAAATTGAGTGTAGCATGATTTGCGGAGGAGACCGGGTCAAACCGAAGACAAAAGCCTCCCAAACCTCCGCCAGATCCCCGCAGGAGTACCTGTAAATCCGTGACATTCAACCATACCCTTATCAGCACTCACTCCAATTTCGCAACATGTCCTTCAGGCATATAAAAAGCGTGATATTCGTCACGCTCCTTCTTCTTCTCGCGGTACATGCCCAGGGCCTCGAGCCTGGCAGGATCATCGTCTACTCGACGCCTTCGGGCGCAGTCGCGTGTATCGATACGGTGTATTGCGATACCACGGATGCAACCTTCACGGTTACCGGCAATACCTGGCACTCGGTTGTTGTTACGAATAAAGGGTACGTGCAATGGTCCGACACGGTCTTTGTGATCTCCAACCAGAACCGCGTGGTTAATGCAGAGATGATTCTCAATCCGTCCGCCACCGTCATCCAGGTCGACATAACACCGGGCGGCGGAACCGTCTGCCTTGACAACAGCCAGTGCCATGCGAACGTAGGAACGGTAAGCAGCTCCGGCAGCACGCAGTTTATGGGCGCGAGCGAAGGGTACCACTCGATAACGGTCGAAAGCCCGGTCGGCTACCTGGATTACTATACGCCGGTGTACGTGTATCTCGCAAAGGTCACCTATGTCACCATTGACTTAAAACCCCTTATCTCCACGGCAACCCGCGTCACTCCCGTTGTTACTCCCGACCCGGGAACCGGCGTAGTCCGGATCTACGTTGACCAGGCAGGCAGCACAGTCTGCCTTGATAACGCGGACTGCAGGATGAATATTGGCGGGACGGTCGGATCGGGAACCGGCACTACGCTTTTTACCAATGTAACGGCGAACTATGAGCACTCGATAAGTGTTGTCGCGGACGGGTACAAACCCTATTCAAACCAGGTCTCGGTCATCAAGGACCTGATCACTACCGTGGATGTATCCCTGCAGCCGCTCGCAATTGAGACAACCACAACGACACGCATACCGGCGGAACCAACCCTCCTGCCATCCCAGGCCGCCGGGCTTGATGCGATACCGGTACTTGGGGCACTCGTCCTGTGCGGTGCGATCTTCCTGTTCCGGAAAAACAGCAGATAATCTTTTTTTATAGTGCGGTGCAAAGAAGCTGCCACCCGGGGACAGGTTCACCAAATCCCCACCCGCAAAAATATATCCCACCACCCCCCAACAAAACCCTATGCCGGATCTGGATCCCTTCTTCCACACCATAAATTCCTGGTCCTTCACCAGACACCGGGTCTGGAACCGGTGCCAGCGCCAATACTATTTTGAATACATCGCCCCGTATGTCAAATCCGATCGCGTCGTGGACCCGGAAAAGATCCGGTGGCTCAAGACGTTCACCTCCAAGTTTGTCGTCCAGGGCCAGCTCATCCACGATATCATCGATAAGCAGATCCAGCTCCATTGCGACAGCAGGCCGATGAACCTCACCGAGGCAGTAAACGAGTTCTCGCTCAGAGTATCGCGGTACAAAAATATCGGCGGCGAGACCTTCACCGAGTACCACAACGGCGAGAAGATCCCCAACTCCTTTTTTTCCTCCATTGAAGAGAACGGGAAAACCTGCCTGAATACCTTCTTCGGGAAATGGTCGGGCTACACGAGCCGGGAATGCCTCCGGCATGAAGAGTTCGATCACTTCACCATCGGGGATGTCGGGGTCACGGTCAAGGTGGACCTGGTCGGAAAAATGCCGGACGGCACGCTCGTCCTCACCGACTGGAAGACCGGCAGGGACGATGACGAT
>JBAYMI010000158.1:0-5615 GCA_041663625.1 Methanoregula sp. | reverse complement strand
GACATTGCGAACCGGGGCCGGCTCTCCCATTACGGGTGCGACCGGAGAAAGGAGTTTGCAAAAAACCTCCGCAAGATCCGGAAGGAGACCGAACTCCTGCTCGAGGATATCGAGGCCTACCATATTTACATGGCCGTCAGGAAGACCCAGAAAGTGCCGGGGGACATCGCTGAAGTTGGCGTATACAAGGGCGGGTCGGCCAAGATCATCTGCTCAGCCAAGGGCGACAAGACCCTTCACCTCTTCGACACGTTCGAAGGCCTGCCGAAGGTCGATGATATCGACATGGTCTGGCCCTTCTACGAGGGAAAGTTCGCCGCATCCTACGACAGCGTGAGGAACTACTTAAAAGAGGACAGCAATGTCCACTTTTACAAGGGAATCTTCCCGGAGACTGCAGGACCTGTCGAGGACAAGCATTTCTCGCTCGTGAACCTCGACGTCGACTGCTACGAGAGCACGAAGTCGTGCCTTGAGTTCTTCTATTCACGGATGAACCCGGGCGGCATCATCATCTCCCACGATTATATCACGGCGCCCGGTGTGAAGAAGGCCTTTGACGACTTCTTCGAAGAGAAGGCCGAGCCGGTACTGGAGACCGCGGGCTCCCAGTGCCTTGTCGTGAAAATCTAAAAAAAAAGTCTTTTTTATTTTTCTCTTGTTCTCCGGTATTTCAGTCCTTGAATATCAGGATACCGAAGATTACCAGCATCAGGCCGGCGAGAAGCACAACGATACCGATCAGGCCCTGGACGGCAACAATGACTTGTGGCAGAAATGCCCAGATGGCATACCCTCCAAGGGCACACAGGATAATGCCGACAATCAGTGAAATAACTCCAACTTTATCCATAAACAATCCTCACATACGGTTTTCACCGGAGCCATATAAGGATGTTGCCGCTATGGTGCGCCAGCGTTTGTCTTCCTGCAAAAGAGGGTCTTCCACGGGTAGGGCAGCAGCGCCATCAGGATCACGGCGCCGGCGATGGGGATGGGAATGGTGCCAAGGGCCGCAGCAAGGGAGTAGTGATCGGCGATCATCCCGTTGACTGCAACACCGAGACCGCCAAAGCCGATGGCTAGCCCGAGCATCATCCCCGATGCGAGGCCCACATTTCCCGGCAGGAGCTCGTGGGACATCGCTAAGGCCACAGAAAAGGTGGACCAGAGGAAGAACCCGAAGATGAGGATCGCAATGATAGAGATCAGCCCGGTGGTTGCGAAGAAGAGGTAGAATGCCGGGATTGCCCCGACAAGACCGAAGACCATGAACTCCTTTCTCCCGATCCGGTCGGAGATCCGGCCGCCGGCAATCTGCCCGGCAACGCCCGCAAGGAGCATCAGGGTCATGACCGCACTTGCGGTCACGAGATTATAGCCCAGCGTGACGAGATACATGGGCAGGAACGTGATAGCGGCAAAGACTGCCCAGGCCCGGAGGATCGATGCGGCCATCAGGATTGCAAAGGGCCTGATCGACCGTGTCTCACCCGGTGGGGATGCAGGTTTTGCATGCATCTCGCGGGCAGCAGCAATCCCCCCCGGGAGCAGGTGCCTGAGAATGAAGATCATGATAGTGGCCGGGATGATGAGGAGCAGGAGCCCGGGCAGCCCGAGCCACCAGACAACCGCCGCGGCAAGCACCGGGCCGATCGCGTACCCGATATTTCCGCCGACCACGAAGTAGGAGGTGATCGCACCCCGGTTCTCCGGCGAGCAGAGCCGGCTGACGAGGCTTAAGGCCGTGGGGTGGAAGCAGGCATGCCCGAGGGCGGCGAGGATCGCAAAGGCCATGATCAGGTAGTAGTTCTGCGCCACTCCCATCAGGGCCACGAAGAGTGCGCTGATGAAGAGGCTGATGCTCACGCTTACCGTGAGCCCTTTTTTATCCGAGAGCCAGCCGACCACCGGCTGGGTGAACGAGGACGTGATATTATAGGCGGTCACGAGCAGCCCGGCGGCAAGGTAAGAGTAACCGTTCTGGGCTATCAGGAGCGGCAGGATGGCCGGCAGCACCGGCATGTAGATGTCGGTGACCAGGTGGGCTGCCGAAAGGCCGGTAATGGTCTGTCTGACACTGCGGGGCGGTGTCACGGTATCCGTGTCAGTCGTAGGATCTCGACCTCGATCTCCTGCACGTCCTTTGTGTGGAACGCGAAGGTCCGTTTTATCGGGAATGAACCGCCGACCCGTTCGGCTATCTCCCCCCGGCCTTCCGTGTAGGTTTTTACAAATGGGGTGGATCCTGCATTAAATATGCCGTACGTGACGGGAGCAAGCCGGAGGGCAAGGTCGATGAACGGCCGGTCTGCGTGGGCTTTCTGCGCCCCGAACGGCGGGTTCATGATGATGGTGTCGCACGCCCCTGCCTTTTCTATGACCCCCGGGTCCTTGACGTCAGCCAGGATGAACTCCACATCCGCTTCGATCAGTTCCGCGTTCGTGCGTGCAACCAAAAGTGCATCCCTGTCAATCTCGATTCCCGTCACCGATCCGGCGCCCAGGAGCCAGGCACCGATGGCAAGTACGCCGGTGCCGCACCCGAGATCGCAGACCCGCTTCCCTTCAATATCGCCCTTCATGAGGGCGTGATACAGGAGCCGGGCTGCAAGGGGTGCTGGCGTCTGGTATTGTTCGAGCGCTGCCCGGGGCCGGGAGAAACCCGCAAGGCGCTGGAGGGTCATCTCAAGTGCTTTGAGTTTCATGGGATCTCGTCGATCTCGTACTGCTCCCAGGTCCGGGCGCCGCAGAGGATCTCGAACTCCTGCGGGGAGAGGACGGGCGCGGGGAACCGTACCTGGTCGTCGTAGGCGAGCCGGGGGCAGGCCGTGTTCACGTAACAGCCGAACCCGAGGTTCAGCAGTTCGTCCGGGCTCACTTCCTGCATGGTCACGATCACGGCAGCGGGAGAGAGTGCAGCGAGGCGGCGGGCAAGGTGCATCCGTGCCTGCCCGCTCTTGGTGCTGACAAGGATCCCCACGCTCTTTGCACTCCGGGCCTTCTCGATCACCGCGAAACGCCGGCGCAGGAGCGCCTCGCCGCTCACTTCCTGTGCAATGCCCGCAAGCGGGTCGAGCGCAATGACGCGTGACCCGGTGGTGAGCGCAATCCCGATCGGGTGGAAGAGGCCGGTACCCACGAACAGGATCTCATCGGCCTGCGTATCTCTCGCCGTCGAAAAACAGCACCCGAGCACCTGCCCGCGGAGGGGTGTCCTGCCCCTCCCTTCTGCCACCCGCACGTCAATGCCCTTCGAGCGCAGGTACTCCTCGATTGCCGGAATCAGGTGGACGTGCTGGACGGTCGTCACCAGTCCCGTGCTTTTTCCTTTCAGGAGCGGGAGTGCATTGTCCAGCACGGGCAGGGCAAAATCAACCGGATAGGGGAGAAAAATGACATCCGGGCGGTCATCGACCGGGGCATGCCCGACATGGACGAGCACATCTGCTTCTGAAAGGGTATCGAGCGCAAGATCGCAGGCTCCGTAACAGGGATCGCCGCTGACGATCACCTCAAAGCCTGCCTCCCGGAGTGCCGCTACATATTCCAAAGCCTTCCGCTTCAGCCCCTCCGGGAACTGGAGGGCAACACGCCTCGCCCCCCGCGTCCTCAGTTGTTGTACCAGGTCAGATGAACCGTTTGACAACATGCACCTTTTCGTCCACCTCGATCTTCACGAGGGACTTGTAAGGCCGGCCGATATCAGGGTCGCCCCGCTGGACTGCGATGCAGACATCCACGACCTCCGCGCCGGCAATCTCGAGTGCTTTCAAGAGTGCCTTCATCGTGCCGCCCGTGCTGACGACATCGTCGATGATGACCACCCGGTCGCCCTTGTATACCCCGTTGAGGTACAGTTCTCCCTTTGAATATCCCGTTGTCTGGTGTACCGGGACCTCGTGCGGGAGCTTGTATTCCCGCTTACGCATCACCGTCATCGGGATGTCGGTCATGGTCGAGAGGATCGATCCAATGTGGATGCCCATGGCTTCCACGACAACGATCTTGTCCACGTTGTTGAGGTCCATCACCTTGATCATGGCAGCGGCCACATCGCGGAGGAGGGCAGGTTCAACGAGCGGTACGCCATCGGTGATGGGGTGGATGAAGTAATTGTACTCCCCGCGTTTCACCATGGGGCAGGTTTCCAGCGATTCAACAAGTCTGTCGAGCATAGGGTTCACGTATTCCTGGTTTTTTGCATATCGAGAAGGAATGCTTCGATCCTTCCTGCATGCACGTGCGGCATGCAGACGGTCCGCAGGTGGTTGCGGCGGGTCCACGAGACCCTCCACGGCGCCGGCACAACATCCTTTGCAGCGACAAACGTGGCGACATTGAGATCGGGGGTTGCAGCCCGCGGGAACCCGAGGGTCTCCATACCGGCAATCAGGCGCTCCGTGTTCTTCATGCACCCCGCAACGACTGCTCTCATTCCCTCGATGCCGAGATAATCGAGCACCGCGAGCGCCCCGGCAACGGGTGCACCGGGCCGGGTGCCGGCCAGCGTATATTCCTGCTTCACTGTAAGGTAGGGCGTATCGATGTTGAGGGAATTGAGCTGGTGCGGGTCACGGGTGAGGAGGCAGCCGCAGGGGATCGTGCTCATCCCCATCTTGTGCGGGTCAACCGCAATGGTAGTCACCCCCGGGAGGGAAAAGTCGAAGGGGATGGGGCGATCGAGGAACGGGATGACCATGCCACCGAACGCTGCATCCACGTGGAAGAAGAGATCGTGCTGCTGCGCGATCTTCGCGAGATCGGCAATGGGGTCGACCATGCCGTACTCGGTCGTGCCGGCGACTCCTACGAGTGCGATCGTATTTTTGTCAATGAGCCCGGCAGCATTCTCCGCATCCATCCGGCAGTCGTTTCCGATCGATACCCCCCGCATCTCAAGGCCGATGATATCGCCTGCCTTCTTGAAGGAGAAGTGAGCGGACTCCGGCACAACGACATTCGGGGTGGCAATCTCGGGTTTCTCCGCCTTTGCGAGCCGGAGAGCCTGGATATTGGACTCGGTACCCCCGCTCGTGGCATAGCCGCCTGCGTTCTCGCAGTGGAAGAGGGAGCCGAACCTCTGGACCAGCATCTGTTCGAGCGAGAAGGTGCCGGGAAAGAGCCCCGGGTCGCCGAGGTTCGTCTCCATGAACATGCAGTGCGCCCGCACAGCAACGGAGTGCGGGACCGTACACATGGAGCTTAAAATATAATCGTGGTCAAGATCCTCCCGTCTCTTCCGGGAGAGAAAAGTGAAGAGTTCTTCTTCAGACTGACCCTTATTCAGCATCTTTGTTTCTCGCGGCTTCGAGGATGATGCGTTTCTCTGTCTTTGCCACAGCTGCGCGGATCTTTGCGATGGCGTCGATGTTTGCCGAGACACTGGTGATGCCGTGTTCCACGAGCCAGGCCGCCATCCTGGGATCGGAACCGGCCTGCCCGCAGATCGAGCATTCGATATTGTAGGCCCGGCAGACCTGGATCGCATTGTGGATGAGGGAGAGAACGGCCGGGTGCTGGGGGTTGTACATGTCGGCCACGTTCTCGTTGTTCCGGTCAATGGCGAGCGTGTACTGGATCAGGTCGTTGGTGCCGAACGAGGCGAACCTGAT